>JBAPWR010000453.1:0-2775 GCA_049283775.1 Thiobacillus sp. | reverse complement strand
GCACAGGGCGTCGAGCAGACGCAGCGACAGGGGCGCATGGAAGTCCTCGTCGAGGTGGACGTGGCGGTTGAGGTAGTAATGGAAACTGGGCGCCTCGGCCTCGCTTACCCCCATGCGCGACAGGAATGCCCTGAACATCGACGGGATGACGTGCTCACGGCCAAGCGCCAGTGCGGCCGCAACGGTGTGCGGCTTGCCGCTGGCAAGAAAATCGAAAGTGCTGCGGGTGAAGGCTGCCGACGGCGCCGGGGCCAGGCCCGAGCCGAGCGCAGCATCGATTCCCTGCTCCGCCACGCGTGCGACGAAGCGGGCGGGCATGTCCGCATCGGCGCCGATTTCGCGCATCGCCGCAAGATAGAGCATGAAATGGCTGGTATGGCCTTCACTCCCGGGCAGGGCGACGTCGGTTTCCTCTTCCAGCACCAGTTCGTTGATGAAGCGCTGCACCGAGGCGTCGCCTTGCGGTGTCCACGGCCAGCGTGCAGGCGCGACTTCGTTCTGCAGGTACTTGATCAGCGACATGAAGTCCCACACCGAATAGACGTGGTGTTGCATGAACACGCGCAGGTCATCAAGGGTACGGACCGAGGCATAGATCGGGTGCGCCTCGAGCTTCACCCGCAGGGATTCGATGAAATCGTCGTTCAGCATGGGAGTCTCCGTCTGCTCAACCAAAGGTTTCGAGTTTTTGCCCGGCCATCGCGCGGCGCACGTTCTGGTCCATGCGTCGCTGGGCGAAGTCGGTGGTGGCCGCATTCAGTGCCTCGATGCCGCGCTTGATGGCCAGGTGGTGATTAGATTCGACATCGGGGCCAGCCAGCAGCTTTTCAAGGGCGGCGATACTGCTTTCGATCGCAGCACTCTCATTCGCATCGAGCAGGGCACCGTCTTCGGCCATGGCCGCGCGGGTAGCTGCGATCAGCCCCCGCGCATCGACGATCTGCTCGTTCAGCGCGCGCGCGTACATGTCGTCCTTGGCATGGGTAAAGGCATCTTTCAGCATGCGCGTGATGTCCTCGTCGCCGAGGCCGTAGGACGGCTTGACCTGCACGCTGGCTTCTACCCCGCTGCTCTGCTCGCGCGCCGACACCGACAGCAGGCCATCGGCGTCGACCTGGAAAGTCACACGGATGCGTGCCGCCCCGGCCACCATCGGCGGAATGCCGCGCAGCTCGAAGCGTGCCAGCGAGCGGCAGTCCGCGGCGAGTTCGCGCTCACCCTGTAGGACATGCACGCTCATCGCCGTCTGGCCATCCTTGAACGTGGTGAACTCCTGCGCCCGTGCGGTGGGGATGGTGGTGTTGCGCGGGATCACCTTCTCGGTCAGTCCGCCCATGGTTTCGAGGCCGAGCGACAGCGGAATGACGTCGAGCAGCAGCCAGTCGTCGCCGGCACGGTTGCCCGCGAGCACGTCCGCCTGGGTCGCCGCGCCGAGCGCGACGACCTTGTCGGGATCGAGGTTGGTCAGCGGCGTCTGGCCGAAGAATCCGGCCACGGCGTGACGCACGCAGGGCATGCGGGTCGATCCGCCGACCATCACCACGCCCTTCACTTCGTCGACGGACAGGCCGGCATCGCGCAGGGCCTTGCGGGTGGGCGCCAGGGTCTTGTTGACCAGGCTTGCCGTGAGGGCGTTGAACTCTGCCTGGGTCAGGGTCGCATCCATCATCTCGCCGGTCGACAAAACTGCGGTCACGCGCACCTCGGTATGTTCGGTCAGCGCTTCCTTGGCGTCGCGCGCCTTGGTCAGCAGCAGGCGCATGTCACCCGCAGAAAGCGGCTGGAAGCGGCCCTGCTCGAGCATCCAGCAAAAGATGCGCTGATCGAAATCATCGCCGCCGAGGGCCGAGTCGCCGTTGGTGGCGAGCACCTCGAACACGCCCTTGGAGAGCTTGAGGATGGAAATATCGAAAGTCCCACCGCCGAGGTCGTAGACCGCATAGACGCCTTCCGAGGCGTTGTCGAGGCCGTAGGCGATCGCTGCGGCGGTCGGTTCGTTTAGCAGGCGCAACACATTGAGCCCGGCCAGTTGCGCAGCATCCTTGGTAGCCTGGCGCTGGGCGTCGTCGAAGTAGGCCGGCACGGTGATCACCGCACCGACCAGTTCCCCGCCCATGGCAGCCTCGGCCCGCCGGCGCAGGACCTTGAGGATCTCGGCTGAAACCTCGACCGGGCTCTTGATGCCGGACGCCGTTTTCAGCTGCACCATGCCGGGCGCGTCGACAAAGCGATAAGGCAGGCTGGCGACGTCCTCGATATCGTCCAGGCCTCGCCCCATGAAGCGCTTGACCGACGCGATGGTGTTGTGGGGATCCCTGTTTTGCGCGGATTGGGCAGCGTAGCCCACCTCCACTTCCCCATTGGGGTGGTAGCGCACGATCGAAGGCAGCAGCGAACGTCCGGCCTCATCGTCGAGAACCATGGCCATGCCGGAGCGCACCGTGGCAACCAGTGAATTGGTCGTGCCAAGGTCGATGCCGACCGCCAGCCTGTGCTGGTGGGGTGCGGTGGACATTCCGGGTTCGGCGATCTGCAACAGGGCCATGTTCAAGTTTCCAGTTCTTCGTAGACGTCACCGACTTCGGCGATGAGCTTGTCCATGAATCTAAGTTGGCGCACCGCTTCGCGTGCTGCCTCGAAATCATGCGCGTTGTCGATCAGTTCGACCAGTTCGGCCTCGATGCGGCGATGCGCAGAACGCAGGTCGTCGGACAAGCTGTCGAGCGCCGCCACGCTGCTGCCATTGCGTGCCTCCTCGATCGCCTCGCGCCATTC
>JBAPWR010000452.1:0-4937 GCA_049283775.1 Thiobacillus sp. | reverse complement strand
CGCTGTCGGGTGGTTCGAATGGTTCGGCCATGTCTCAGAAACCCAATGGAAAACTCGATAGGGCAGTCCGGAATACCTGGCCTCGGCAGGCTGTCTCCCGGCAATTCGCTGAATTGCCCCGGTCCGGTCATCCCCTGCCGGCATCAGCCGCCAGGATGACGCTCAAGATCAGATTAGACGAATCCTCGATAGCCGCAGGCGATGAAGAAGTTTCGCTCGAAGAATACAGTCTGGTGGGCCGGAGCAAGTCCCCCGCCTCGATTCACCACGAAGCTTACAAGGATGCGCCGACGGCGTGCACGCACACCGCCATCAGCGGCTGCGGCAGGATGCCGAATGCCAGCACTGCGATACCGTTGGCCGACATGATCAGGCGCACATCGATCCCGGTCTCGATCGGGCTGGTATCGTGCGGCTGGTCGAAATACATCAGCTTGACGATGCGCAGGTAGTAGAACGCGCCGATCAGCGAGAACAGCACGGCAACGACCGCGAGCCAGATGTACTGGATTTCGACCACCGCCTGCAACACCGCAAGCTTGGCGTAGAAGCCGACGGTCGGCGGCACGCCGGCCATCGAGAACATCAGCAGCAGCATCAGGAAGGCCAGCCACGGGCTGCGGCGATTAAGCCCCTTGAAGTCGTCGAGCTGGTCGGCCTCGAAACCCGCGCGCGACAGCAGCAGGATCATGCCGAAGGCGCCCAGGCTCATCAGGGTATAGACGACGACGTAGAACATCGCGCTGCCGAAGCCATTGTTCGAGCCGGCGAGGATGCCGAGCAGCATGAAGCCCATGTGCGAGATGGTCGAATACGCCAGCATCCGCTTCAGATTGGTTTGCGCGATCGCGGCGAGGTTGCCGACCGCCATGGACAGCACGGCGAGGATGACCAGCATGTCGCGCCATTCGGTCAGCTGCGACTCCAGACCCTGGCCGAGAATGCGCACGACGAAGGCGAACGCAGCGATCTTCGGCGCCGAGCCGATGAACAGGGTTATCGCCGTCGGTGCGCCATGGTAGACGTCGGGCACCCACATGTGGAACGGCACGGCACCGAGCTTGAACGCCAGGCCGGCGACGATGAAGACGATGCCGAACACCAGCGGGATGCGCAGATCGGTGCCGTCGGCCAGCATCTGCGAAATGTCGGCGAGCGCCAGCGAACCGGTGACGCCGTAGATCATCGACATGCCGTAGAGCAGCATGCCGGAAGCCAGCGCCCCCAGCACGAAGTATTTCATCGCCGCCTCGGTCGCCACGCTCGAATCGCGCTGCAGCGCGACCATTGCATACAGCGACAGCGACAGCAGTTCGAGGCCGAGATACAGGGTGATGAAATGGCTGGCCGACACCATCACCATCATCCCCAGCAAGGCAAACAGTGCCAGAACGAAGAACTCCCCCTTGTAGAGCCCGCGCTGACGCAGGTAGTCGCGCGAATACACCATCACCACGGCGACGCTCAGGTAGAGGAAGAGTTTCAGCACGTCCGACAGCGGGTCGTCGACGAACAGACCGCCCATCGTCACCAGCGGCGCGCCGGAAAAATCCTGCAGGGTGAGGAATGCCGCTCCCGCCAGCGTCAGCAGCGACAGGACGTAGGCAACATAGCGCTTGCTGTCGTCGAGGGCAGCGTCGACGATGAGGATCAGGGAGACCATCGCCAGGACGAAAATCTCGGGAAGCAGCGGGGCGAATTGGGACAGGCTGGTGCTCATCATTGGACCTTAGGGCAGCTTGCTCTGCGCGACATGCGCCAGCAGATCAACCACCGAAACGTGCATGACATCGGTGAACGGTTTCGGATACAGGCCCATGCCGAGGACACAGATCGCGAGCACGCCGAGCAGCAGGATCTCGCGTGCGTTGACGTCCTGCATCTCCTCGACGTGCGGGTTGGTGACATTGCCGAACACCACGCGCTTGTACATCCAGAGGGTGTAGGCGGCGCCGAAGATCAGCGTGGTGGCGGCGACGAAGGCAAACCAGAAATTGACCTTGACCGCGGCCATGATGACCATGAATTCTCCGACGAAGCCGCTGGTCGCGGGCAAGCCGGCGTTGGCCATGGCGAACAGCATGAAGAACGCGGCGAACACCGGCATCTTGTTGACCAGTCCGCCGTAGTCCTTGATCTGGCGTGAATGCAGGCGGTCGTACATGACGCCGATGCAGAGAAACAGCGCCGCCGAGACGAAGCCGTGCGAAATCATCTGCACCAGGCCGCCTTCGAGGCCGAGCGGGTTGAACATGAAGAAGCCGAGGGTGACGAAGCCCATGTGCGCGATCGAGGAATAGGCGATGAGCTTTTTCATGTCGGCCTGCACCAGCGCCACCAGGCCGATGTAGGCGACGGCGATCAGCGACAGCGCGATGACGAACCAGGCGTATTCCTGGCTGGCGTCCGGCAGGATGGGCAGGATGAAGCGCAGGAAGCCGTAGGCGCCGACCTTGAGGGTGATCGCCGCCAGCACCACCGAGCCGCCGGTGGGTGCCTCGACGTGGGCGTCGGGCAGCCAGGTATGCACCGGCCACATCGGCACCTTGACGCCGAAAGCCAGCAGGAAGGCGAAGAACATCAGCGTCTGCGCGGTCATGCCGAGCGTGGTGGTATGCCAGGTCTGGATGTCGAAGCTGCCGCCCGACTGGAAATACAGGTAGACCAGCGACACCAGCATCAGCAGCGAGCCCAGCAGGGTGTAGAGGAAGAACTTGAAGGCAGCGTAGACCCGGTTCGGCCCACCCCACACGCCGACGATCAGGTACAGCGGAATCAGCATGCCCTCGAAGAAGACGTAGAACAGAATGCCGTCGAGCGAGGCGAAGACGCCGTTGATCAGGCCGGACATGATGAGGAAGGCGGCCATGTATTGCGCCACCTTGTCCTGGATCACCTGCCAGCCGGCGATCACGACCAGCACCGTGATGAAGCTGTTCAACAGGATCAGCGGCATCGAAATGCCGTCGACGCCGAGGTGGTAGTGAACGTTGAGCGCCTCGATCCAGGACTGTTTCTCGACGAACTGCATGCTCGAGGTCGCGGCATCGAAGCCGGTGTAGAGCGGAATCGCGACGATCAGGCCAAGCACCGAGCCCGCCAGGGCGATCCAGCGTGCCAGTGCGGCATTGCGGTCGGAACCGGTGGCG
This sequence comes from Thiobacillus sp., assembly GCA_049283775.1. Classification (GTDB taxonomy): domain Bacteria; phylum Pseudomonadota; class Gammaproteobacteria; order Burkholderiales; family Thiobacillaceae; genus Thiobacillus. Next base: position 1,788 of record JBAPWR010000452.1, on the reverse strand, counting down.
AGCACCAGCGCCCCGGCGAGGATCGGCACCCAGATGACCAGCGTGAGAACGGGAAATCCAAACATGCTCGGTGTCTCAGTAGAGCCGCGCGAACCAGGTCACCAGGGCGAACACCCCGATCAGCATGGCAAACGCATAGTGGTAGATGTAGCCGGACTGGAACACCTTGACCAGTCGTGAAACCCGCTCGACCAGATGTGCCGAACCGTTGACGATGAGGCCGTCGATGACGTTCTGGTCGCCGCGCCGCCACAGGCCGCCGCCCAGTGCCCGGGCGCCCTTGGCGAATACCCAGCTGTAGAGCTCGTCGAACCAGTACTTGTTGATCAGCATGCTGTAGATGAAGCCGAAGCGCTTCTGGATCGCCGCCGGGATATCCGGACGCTTCAGATAGAAGAATGCCGACAGGCCGACACCGGCCACCGCCAGCCAGAACGGCAGGGTCACGACCGAATGCAGGGCATAGGCCACCGCACCGTGGAAATGCTGGTTGAGTTCGCTCATCACCGGATGGTGGTCGGCGACATAGATCGCGTTGCCGAAGAAGCCGCCATACAGCATCGGCTCGATGGTCATGTAGCCGATCGCCACCGACGGCAGCGCCAGCGCCAGCAAGGGACCGGTCACCACCCATGGCGTCTCGTGCGGCTTACCGCCGTGGCCGTGGTGCTCGTCGTGGTGCGGATCAGGCTCGTTGCCATGGGCATGCCCTTGATGGAAACGTTCCTTGCCGTGGAACACCAGGAAATACATGCGGAAGGAATAGAACGCGGTGACGAAGACCCCGGCCAGCACGGCGAAATAGGCGAAGCCGGATCCCGGCAGATGCGACAACCTGGCCGCCTCGATGATGGTTTCCTTGGAATAGAAGCCTGACAGGAAGGGCGTGCCGATCAGCGCCAGCGAGCCGATCAGCGAGGTGATCCAGGTGATCGGCATGTACTTCCTCAGGCCGCCCATGTAGCGGATGTCCTGGTTGTGGTGCATGGCGATGATGACGCTGCCTGCGGCAAGGAACAGCAGCGCCTTGAAGAAGGCGTGGGTCATCAGGTGGAACACCGCGACCGAATAGGCCGAGGCGCCGAGCGCGACGGTCATGTAGCCCAGTTGAGAGAGCGTCGAGTAGGCGACCACGCGCTTGATGTCGTTCTGCACGATGCCGAGGAAGCCCATGAACAGCGCGGTGATCGCGCCGATGACCATGATGAAGCTCAGGGCGACGTCGGACAGTTCGTACAGCGGCGACATGCGCGCGACCATGAAGATGCCGGCAGTCACCATCGTCGCGGCGTGGATCAGCGCGGAAATCGGCGTCGGGCCTTCCATCGAGTCGGGCAGCCAGACGTGCAGCGGGAACTGCGCCGACTTGCCCATCGCGCCGATGAACAGGAGGATGCCGATCACCGTCATCAGCATCCACGATTCACCCGGCCACAGCTCGATGGTTTCGTTGGCCAGTGACGGCGCCTTGGCGAACACGGCAGCGTAATCGAGCGTGCCGAAATGGGCGAGCACCAGACCGATGCCGAGGATGAAGCCGAAGTCGCCGACGCGGTTGACCAGGAAGGCCTTGAGGTTGGCGTAGATCGCCGTTTCCTTCTGGTACCAGAAGCCGATCAGCAGGTAGGACACCAGGCCCACCGCTTCCCAGCCGAAGAACAGCTGCAGGAAGTTGTTGCTCATCACCAGCATCAGCATCGAGAAGGTGAACAGCGAGATGTAGCTGAAGAAGCGCTGGTAGCCGGGGTCGTCGTGCATGTAGCCGATGGTGTAGATGTGCACCATCAG
>JBAPWR010000451.1:0-4406 GCA_049283775.1 Thiobacillus sp. | reverse complement strand
CTGCTGCACAAGACGCGGCAGTTCATGGATGCGCACGGCATCCAGCTCTATACTGAACATCTGTCCTACTGCTCGGACGACGGGCATCTGTACGACCTGCTGCCGATTCCCTTCACGGAAGAAGCGGTGAAATACGTCGCTGCGCGCATCCGCCGCGCGCAGGACATCCTCGAACGGCGCATCGCGATCGAGAACGCCTCCTACTACACGCCGTCGCCGGTCGCCGACATGGACGAGATCGCGTTCATCCGCGCAGTGCTCGACGAAGCCGGCTGCGACCTGCATCTCGACGTCAACAACGTCTACGTCAACAGCGTCAATCACCGCTACGACCCGCTCGAGTTCATCCGCGCGATGCCGAGCGAACGCATCGTTTACCTGCACATGGCCGGGCATTACAACGAGGCCGAGGATTTGATCGTCGACACCCACGGTGCCGACGTGATCGATCCCGTGTGGGCCCTGCTAGACGAGACCTATCGCATCCACGGCGTCGCCCCGACCCTGCTGGAACGCGACTTCAACATTCCGCCGCTGACCGAACTGGTGCGCGAGGTCGAGCACATCGCACGCATCCAGGCGCAGCACAAGCTTCATGAACAAGCCAGCCGCGCTTCCTGAATTCCAGCGCTTCCAGCGCGACTTCACCGCGCATATCCGCGATCCGAAGGTACATCCGCGCCCGGCCGGCGTCGAAGCGCGGCGCATGAAGATCTACAACGAACTGCTCGTCAACAATATCGAAGGGTTTTTGCTGGCATGCTTTCCGGTGCTGCGCCAGGTGCTGGGCGCGCGCAAGTGGAACAGGCTGGTGCGCGATTTCTTTGCAACGCACCGCAGCCGCACCCCCTACTTCCGCCAGATCCCCGACGAGTTCATGCAGTTCCTGCAGGACGAGTGGACGTCGCCCGAGGGCTACCCGCCGTATCTGCTGGCGCTGGCGCATTACGAATGGATCGAGCTGGTGCTGTCGGTTTCGAACCGCGCTGTCGAGCGCGCCTTCGATGCCGAAGGCGACCTGATGCGGGGTGTGCCGCTGCTCAATCCGGTGCTCGCCAACCTGCGCTACGACTGGCCGGTGCAGCGCATCGCGCCGCGGCGCAAGGTGCAGCCGACGGAAACCTGTCTATTGGTATTTCGCGATGCGGAAGATGCGATTCAGTTCAGCGAGATCAACGCCTTCACTGCGCGCCTGCTGACGCTGCTCGAACCCGCCACGCTGAGCGGACGCGCGGCACTCGAACGAATCGCCACGGAGAGCCGCCATCCCGATCCTGAGTTGATCCTGCAGGGCGGCGCCGCGCTGCTGCAGGAACTGCGGGCGCGCGGCGCGATTCTCGGAACCTGCGTTGCCAGTCAGAGCGAGGCTTCCAGCACCGCCAATTCGCGGTGAGGTAGGAGCACCGCCTTTATACCCGGCTAGGGTGCTCGGGGCGATCAACCGTAAGCGGTGCACCATCACCGCATCGCCCCGAGGCGGGGCTCCTACATTTGGGGTTAGGAAGATTGCGGGAGAGGCGCCTTTATGACCGGAAGCTCCTCGTCCCGATCGTCTGCGCAATCCCCCGTTTCGAAGCACTCAGTGATGGTGATGCTGCATCGAACTGCCGCCCGGCGCACGCGCCTCGGCCTTGACTTCGACGTTCTGCCGCTTGCCGCCCGACTCGATGACCAGGGTCAGCGGAATGACGTCGCCGGCGGCGATCGGCTTCGCCAGGTTCATCAGCATGATGTGGAAGCCGCCGGGCTCGAGCGAGACGGTCTTGCCCTTGGGCAGTTCGATCGCCTTGACTTCGCGCATGCGCATCACGTCACCGTCCATCCTCATCTCGTGCACCTCCACTCGCGGCACCGCCGGACTCGACGCGCTCACCAGTCGGGCGTCGACATCCGACTGGATCTGCATGTAGGCGCCGCTGACTTTCTGCCCCGGCATGGTGGCGCGCGCCCAGGCGTCGCTGACGCTGACGTTGGCGGCCCAGGCGGGCAGGCTGGCGGCAACCAGCAATGCGGCGGCAAGTGTGGTTTTCATCTGCATTTCTCCTTTTGGCAGGCTCAGTAGCTCCAGGCCATTTTCACATACAGCGAGCGTCCCATGGCGGGCATGATGCCGCCGACCGGAACGCTGCTGCCGATGACATAGTTCAGCCCGGCGAGCGGATCGTAGTAGAGCTTGTCGAACAGGTTGTCGACCCCGGCGGTGAGGTTGAGGTTCTTCAGCGGCGTGTAGCCGGCATAGAGGTTGACCACGCCGTAGCCCGGCGTCTCCTTCTCGCCGTTGTACTCCGCGACCCTGTCCTTGCGCGCGCTGAGGAGCCACTCGCCGCCGACGTTCCAGACCGCCTGGCGATAGTCGGCGGACAGCCCGCCGCGCAGCGGGGCGATGCGGTAGAGGTTGTCGTCGTTGTCGGTGTTCTCGCCGCGCGTGAAGCTGATCCAGGTACCGACATCGAGGTCACCGTAGCGCTGGTTGAGCGAAGCCTCGGCGCCCCACAGGCGGGCGTCGACGTTGCTGTACTTCAGAACCGGCAAGCCATTGGCGTCGAGCATCATGGTCGCCTGTCCCTGGATGAAGTCGCTGACGTCCTGCCAGAACACGCGGGCCTGGGCGCGCAAACCTGACTGCCTGAGCCGGATGCCGAGGTCGACGCCATGCGCCACTTCGGGGTCGAGATCCAGATTGCCGACATAGGTGCGGCCATCGGCCTGCCCCGCGCTCGCGGACAGCGGCGTCCACAGGTAGCGCTCGAGGATGCTCGGCGAGCGGGTGCGGCGTGTCAGCGCGCCTTCCAGGCTGAGGTTGCTTTGCAGCGCGTAGCTCAATGCCAGGGTGGCGTCGATGTTGGTGTCGTCGATCGAGCGGTCGGCAGCGTTGAAGGCGCTCGGGTCGGCCATGAAGGAGTTCAAGATGTCGCCGGTGTCCATGCTAACCAGTTCACCGCGCACCCCGGCATTCATGCGCCAGCGCGAAGCGATCTCGCCTTCCCACTCGCCGTAAGCCGCGTAGCGATCGCGCTCTGCTCCGTTGAAAGTATCCTGCACGGCGCTGGTGTTGAGGTTGCGCTGGTAGACATCGAGATCGTTGAGGAAGAATTCCGCCCCCCACTTCAGCGTGCCCTTGCCAGCGGGATTGGCCAGCGCGAGCGTGAGGCCGGTGTCGTCGCTGGTCGACGGCGCTTCCATGCGCGGCCTGCCCATCATCAGCGGGCGCAGCGAGTAGTTGTCCATCAGATGGTCGATCTCGTGGCGGTAGACCTGCGCCTCGAGCGCGCCGAGCGGGGTGTCGCCGCGGAAGCCGAGGCGCACGCGGTCGGCGTCGTCCCTGACCATGTCCATCGGCAAGGTCGGCGTGCCGACGTCGTCGGCGCGATGCGTGCCGGCCTCGAGCTCCCACACCCCGCTGCCGTGCTTGTAGGCGGCGCCGAGCGTATTGCGGCGGCTGGTGTAGCCGGTAGTGGCAACTTCGCCTGCAGCCGAATCGTAGTTGCCGGCATCCTGGTAGCCGCCGAGGTAGCGCAGGCTGAGGACATCGTTGGCCGCACCCGCCTCGAGCGCGAACTGCTGCGCGTTGTTGCCGCTGGCGTAGCCGGCCTCGACTCGCGCGCTCGGCTGCCACTCGGTACCGGCAGCGAAGTCCAGCGGCCGCGTGCGGGCCTCGACGCTGCCGACGATGCTGTCGCCACCCAGGCTCACCGGCGTGGCGCCGACGATCACGTCGAGTGCGCCGAGCGCTTCCAGGCCGGAGTAATGCAGCGGCGGATCCATGTGGTTGGGACAGGCCGGAGTGATGTTCATGCCGTCGACGCGCACCCGCACCCGCTCGTTGAACAGGCCGCGGATCTGCACGATGCCGGTCTGCGCGCCGTTGCGCACCACCGCCGCTCCCGGCACCCGCGTCAGCAGTTCGGCGACGTCGCCAGGCAGGCCAACGCTGCCCTCGAGGGCATCGGTCGCCTCGATCACTCTTTGCTCCGGATTGACCACGACGGTCATCGTCGACGTGACTTCCTCGGCCCAGGAGGCAACAGGCAGCAGGGCGACAGCCAGCATCAGCGGCAGGGGACGGCGGGCAAAAGGCAGATGGGTCATGACCGGAACAGCTTGTTTTGGGGACCTGAATTGTCGCGTGCGAGGCCGCGACAAGGAATGCGTCATATCGTCGCAGGACTGGAACTTACAGACGAAAAGGCGCTTAACCGCGAAGGACGCGAAGGAACACAAAGAAAAACAAAGCAGGGATTTGTCTGCGAATAGCGCGAATGAACGCCAATGGAAGACCCGGTTGGATTCGCGCCTGTTCGCGTCATTCGCGGGTCGAGATTTTCCCTTGGCGTTCCTTCGCGTCCCTGGCGGTAAAAAATGATTCCGGATCAGGCGCATTACAATGCCGCCATGCCGACTGCCGC
>JBAPWR010000450.1:0-3308 GCA_049283775.1 Thiobacillus sp. | reverse complement strand
ACACCTGGGCGCTACCCCTGCCAGCAACTTCCGCCGGACGCGGCGGCAAGCCGAGGCGGGCGAGCAGGGCGTCGACGCTGGCGCTTCGGCCGATCAACAGCAGTGGCGTTTCTCCGGGAAGGCTTTTGGCAGCTTGGGCGTCGAGGGACTCCGGGCGGCTGTCGAGCAGGCGTTCGGCGAGGGCGCCGGCGGCTGCCTGAAATCCGGCATCGGCATCCGCCAGCAGCAGGCCGGTGCGCGGGGCGACGAAAACTTCGCGCAGGATCGGCGGGAAGCTGGCCGGCTCGACACGTCGCCACAGACGGTACTCGGGGTCGAGATCGATCGCCGAGACCGGTTCAGCCGCGGGAAGCATTATTTGCTGGCGCGGACCGTCGACTTCCACCCAACGCATCTCCTGCCGATCCGGATAAACCAGACGCAACGGCAGCTTCAGTGCGTAGGGTTTGCCGCGCTGCTCGATGGTGAGCCTGAGCGTGCCATCCGACCAACCGGCCTCGGTGATCCGCAGCCGCGGCGCGCCGGCGCGATCGACCCACTGGCTGAAGAATTCGCCGAGCTCGCGTCCCGAGGCGTCGGCAAAGGCGCGCTGCAGGTCGGTCCAGCCGGCACGCTGGAAACGGTGGCGCTGCCAGAACAGGCGCAGTCCCTGGTCGAAGGCGGCTTCGCCGATGGCGTCGCGCAGCATCAGGAACAGCATCGCCGACTTGTTGTAGCCGACGATGGACGACAGTCCGTGGTGGCGCGAGGTGAAGGCGGCGAGCGGGGTGTCTTCCGCTTCCGGAACGGCGGCGAGGTCGCGCAGCCATCCCAGCCGGGCGATCTGCGCCGCCTCGGCCGACTTGTCCTCCTGGTAGGCGTAGTCGGCCATGAAGGTGGTCAGACCCTCCGACCAATTGCCCGACTCCCAGTCCGGCCACACGCCGTTGCCCCACCAGTTGTGCAGCACCTCGTGCCCCAGCGAGGTGGCGCGGATGAAGGGTAGGCGCAGCACGTCGCGGCCGAGATAGGTGAGGCTGGGCATGCCGAAGCCGGTGGGCAAGGGACTGGCGACCACGCTGAAGGCGTCGAACGGGTAGGCGCCGATTGCCGAGCTGTAGCGCTCGAGATAGCGGGCCGAGTCGGCGAGGTAGCCTGCGGCGAGGTCGGCCATGTCCGGATAGAAGTAGGTGCGGACGCGCAGCGGCGATCCGCCGCTGCGTTCGACCAGGCGCTCGGCAACCTGGTAGGGGCCGGCCATCAGGTCGATGCCTTCGATCGGGTTGGGGAAGTCGAATTCGGCAAGGTAAAACTCGCCGTCCGATTCCCTGAGCAGGGTTCCGGGAACCAGCCCCTTCTGACCGGCCGGCAGCTGCAGGCGCAGCCGATAGCTGAACGGCTCGCCGGGGTCGGGATACCAGCCGCTGCCGGCAGGCAGGTAACTGCCCTGGGTGTCGGCCATCGGCGGCAGGCGGCCGAGCACGCCGCGGTGATCGAGATCGGGCAATGGCGCCAATTGGCCCTGGTAGTTCAGTCGCAGTTGATGGCGAGCGTTGCTGCCGAGATCGATGTGGATGCGTCCGTCAGTACTCTGGGGCAAGGCTTGCGGACGGCCGTCGACCAGCACCTGGGTCACGCTCAGGCCGGGCGCGAGGGAGAACGCCTGCGCCTTGCCCTCAACGTCCATGGTGGCGGTGGCCACGAGTTTGCGCGTCGCGGGATCGAGCTCGATGTCGATCTCCAGGTGCGGCGGCGCGGCGGCTGCGACTGCTTGAAGCGGCAGCGCGATCAGCAGACCACCCAGAAGGAAAAGTGATCCACAGATGGGCGCAGATTTACGCAGATACTTCATCTGATTTCTCGGGTTTCATCTGCGTCCATTTGCGGAATCTGCGGATTATGTGGCTTCCAGAATAAACCGGCAGCCATTCATTTTTCTGCCGGAAAGCGCACCACCATTTCCAGCGTCTCGGTCCCGCGGCGGATCTGCAGCGGCAGCCAGGTGCCTGCGGGCTGGCGCTGCACCATGCGGATCATGTCCTGGATGTCGCCGGGCTTGCGGCCGGCTGCCTGAACCACGATGTCACCTGCCTTGAGACCGGTCTGCTCGGCCAGGCTGCCCTGCATCACGCCCTCGATTCGCACGCCGTCGTCCGCCATCTGCAGGTGCACCCCGAGGCGCGGCGGCGGGCTGGCAGGCTGCTGCGGCTGTGGCGGGATGACGAAGACGGCATCGGCGAGCCCGGCGGTCAGCGCCTTGCACGAATGGTCGCTGGGCCAGGTCATCAGGCTTGATTGACGTGTCACGCCCAGGGACGCGAGCTGGTGCGGCACACCGTAGCCGTTCTGGATGTGGCCGGCGCCGAGGATGCCGACCACCAGGTCCTGCGGGCGGCGCTGCAGATGGGCCGCGATGCCTTCGGCCATGGCGCGATCCCAGAGGATCTGGGCGTCGACGAAATAGTCGAAGCGGCCGGCATCCTTCTGGAGTCCGGCATGGCTGTCGAACACTTCCTTCAGGATGGCTCGATAAGCCTCACCGGGCGGGGTGGGGCGGCTCACGCCCTGGCGCTCGGATTCCGCCACGGCGTCCCAGCCGCTGGCGCTGACCTGCTGCACCAGCTTGCGGTCGACATTGAGCGCCAGCATCGGCAAGCGATGTTCGCGCGCGAAGCGGAACAGCGGCAGATAAAGTTCGGCGTCGTAGCCCCAGACCTTTTTCCACTCGGCCTGTTCGAGGAAGGCAGCTTCGCTCAACTCGCCCGCCACCCAGCGGTCGAGGACGGGCTGCAGCCGGCGCGGGAACATCTCGAAGCCGATGGCGACGTTCTTGCGCTGGCGCTGCAGCGCAGTCAGGACATCGAGCTGCCAGCGATGATCGTCGGCCCGGTCATGGGTTTCGCCCAGCAGCACCACCTGCTGCGCGGACAGCTGCCCGAGCAGGGAAGGGGCGGGATAAGGACTGGGTCGTTCGCCGGCAGGCTTGAGCCACTGGCCGACCTGGCCGCAGGATTCGGCGGAATCCGGGGACGGGGAAGGCGTTGCGGCAGCGTAGACGCTGACCGAGCTCAACAGGGCGGCAAGGAACAGTCTGCAATCCATAATCAGGCGTCCGGACAAGGTTTGGTTGAAAGATATCCCAATTCATTCGCTGTGATGCAAATCAGACCTCAAGTGATACATGAAATCGACCTGGCAGGTGCCGCATGGCTTTTTCGCATAGAGCCAGCATCCGCATTTCTACGAGCGCCGCAATCGTCTGCGGTTCCCGCTGGCTTTATGGCGGCGAACAGCCTGCGCAACATCTATGAGCATCGGGACATGAACAC
>JBAPWR010000449.1:0-5592 GCA_049283775.1 Thiobacillus sp. | reverse complement strand
GCTGAATGTCAGCTCGAAGCTGCTGCGGTTGGCGAGCGAGGTGCGGCAGTGAAACGCGTCATGCCGGCCTCTGGCCTGAATCATCTGGGTGGCCGCCTGCGGCGCATCAGTCGGATTACGCTGAGCGTCGCCCTGGCCATCGTCGCCGTGATCATCGTCGCCAGCAGCTTCACAACGAGCCTGCTCGCCCTGGTGGAGTCGACCCAGGTCAAGGCCAGGGTGCTGGCGGAGAACGCCGGCGCCAGCCTGATGTTCAGCGATACGCGTTCGGCTCAGGAACTGCTCGAGTCACTTCACCACTCGCCGGATGTGCGCAGCGCCGCAATTTACGGCAAGGACCGGCAGCAGTTTGTTCGGTATCTCATCCCCGGCCATACCGTTCCTGCATCGCTGGATAGCCTGCAGGAACAGATCGCGTATGGGCTCGAATACGTCAGCCTCGTGCAACCCATTGTTCACAACGGCGAGCTGATCGGCGCCCTGTATCTGATGGTCGATCTGGAATCGCTCTATGCACAGATTGCCTGGCAGGCGCTGGTTACCCTGGCTGCCGCGTTGCTGGCGATGTGGGCGGCCAACCTGTTGCTGAGACGCCTCAACGAATCGGTGCTGCGTCCCCTGAATGGCCTCTCCACGTTGATGGGGCAGGTCTCCAGAAACAGGGATTATTCAGTTCGTGCCGAGCCGAGCGACCTTGCCGAGCTGAATGCGCTGTCCGCTGGCTTCAACGACATGCTGCAACAAATCCAGCAGCGCGATGAGGAACTGGCTGCGCACCGCGATCACCTCGAGGATCAGGTGACCAAGCGCACCACCGAGCTGACGCTGGCCAAGGAGGCTGCCGAGGCGGCCAGCCAGGCCAAGAGCGAGTTTCTCGCCACCATGAGCCACGAGATCCGCACCCCCATGAATGGCGTGCTCGGGATGAACGAACTGCTGCTCGGCAGCCCGCTGGCGACCCAGCAGCGCTTGTGGGCCGAATCCGTGCAGAATTCCGGCCAGCACCTGCTGAACGTCATCAACGACATCCTGGATTTTTCCAAGATCGAATCGGGCTACATGGACCTGGAATCGGTCGATTTCGACCTGATTGAACTGGTGGAAGACGCCTTGTCGATGTTCGCTCACCAGGCCGAGAGCAAGGGCCTTGAGCTAGCCAGCCAGTTTTTCCCACCCGACATCAGCATGGGCTTGCGCGGCGATCCGTTCCGGCTGCGCCAGATCGTAAGCAACCTGATCGGCAATGCGATCAAGTTCACCGAAGAGGGTGAAGTCGTGGTGCGCGTCAGGCTGCAGGCGGAGGCGGACAAATCGGCCGCCATCAGCCTGTGCGTAGAGGATACCGGCATCGGCATCCCGCCCGAGGCGCAGTCCAGGATATTCGAGCATTTTTCCCAAGCCGACGGCTCCACCACTCGCCAGTTCGGCGGCACCGGCCTCGGTCTGGCGATCTGCAAGCGCCTTATGGAATTGATGGGCGGGCAGATCCGGGTCGAAAGCACGCCGGGGAAGGGATCAAGGTTTTGCATCGATTTGCGCCTGCCCAGGGCCACGGCTCTAGCGAAGGCGCAGCCGTCGAGCGTGCTGAGCGGGGTGCGGGTGCTGGTGGTGGACGACAACCAGACCAACCGCGACATTCTGCAGCAGCAACTGGAAGGCTGGCGCATGCGCGTGGCCTGCGCGGAAGGCGGAGAGGAGGCGCTGCTGCTGATGGCGCAGGCGGTGGAGGCCGGCGTGCCTTTCCATCTGGCCATCCTCGACATGCACATGCCGAAAATGGACGGCCTGCAGCTGGCGCGTTCGATTCATGCCCAGCCGCAGTTGGCCAGCACCCGCTTGATGATGCTGACCTCGAGCTATTCCAATGCCGATCAGCAGGCGCGCCACGACGCCGGCATCCTGCGGCATATCAACAAGCCGATCCGCCGCGCAGATCTGTTTCGTGTCGTCGGCAGCGTGCTGGCGGCCAGCCCGTCCGCACCGGACAGCCGCCAGCCGCAAGCGGGCTTCGCTCAACTGCCTGAGCGACGCGCGGTGCTGCTGGTGGAGGACAACCCGGTCAACCAGCAGGTGGCACAAGCCATGCTGACCAAGCTGGGCATGCCGATGGCGCTCGCCAGCAACGGCGAAGAAGCGCTGGAGCAGGTGAAGGCGAACGATTACGACCTGATCCTGATGGATTGCCAGATGCCTGTGATGGACGGGTATGAATCCACGGCTGCCATCCGGCGCCTGCCCGATGGACGCGGTGAGCACCTGCCCATCATTGCGCTGACCGCCAATGCGATGCAGGGCGACCGGCAAAGATGCCTGGAGGCGGGGATGGATGACTTTCTGTCCAAGCCCTACAGCCTGGCGCAGTTGCAGGCGACCCTGGCGCGCTGGTTGCCTGCCGCGCAGCCGGCCAAGGCCGCGGGGGGCGACCCCGTAGTCCAGCAGGAACGTGCCGCAAGCCTACCTGCCATCAATCTCAAAGTGCTTGAGGCCTTGCGCGAGATCGATCCCGATGGCGGCATGGGGCTGGCGCGGAAGATCATGCGAACCTTTCTGGCCTCGGCCCATGAGCGGGTCGTGCATATCGAACAGGCAATCGCTTGCGGTGACAGCGAAATTCTCGGCCAGGCCGCCCATGCGCTGAAATCCAGTACCGCCAATGTCGGTGCCGAGACCTTGTCCCGTCTCTACAAGGAATTGGAGAGGCTGGGGCGCGAGCACCGGATCGATGAGGCGCGAGAGTTGCTGGAGGAAGTCAGGAAGGAACATCAGCGTGCGGTGTCGGACATGCAGACCCTGTTGATGGAGGCAGGATGAATCAGCAGCCGATCAAAGTCCTGATTGCGGACGACGAGCCGACTGCCCGCCTGCTCTTGAGTGCGGCCCTGCAGAAGGCCGGTTTCGAGGTGTGCGTCGCGGTTGATGGCGAGGATGCCCTGCGCCAGTTCCGGGCGGATGCCTTCGACGTGGTCATGCTGGATGTGGAAATGCCGGGCTTGAACGGCTATCAGGTGTGCATCGCCCTGCGCCAGGAAGCGGGTCATGAGCTGCCCATCGTCATGGTGACCGCCATGGAGGATGCCGCTTCCGTCGAGCAGGCCTTCGAATGCGGCGCCACTGACTTTATTGCCAAACCTATCAATTGGTCGCTGATCGGCCACCGGGTGAAATACCTGATGCGCGGCTACCAGGCGGCGCTGGAACTGCGCGAGGCGAATCATCGCAACGCCGCCGTCCTGGCCGCCATCCCCGATCTGTTGTTCGAGATCGACCTCGAGGGTCGCTACATCGATTTCCACTCGCCGCGCACCGATTTGCTGGCCGCGCCTTCCGACAACCTGGCTGGCAGGACGATCGCCGAGGTGCTTCCTCCCGAAGCAGCTGAGGTGTGCATGCTGGCCCTGCGCGAGGCGCATGAAAAAGGGGTGTCGACCGGCAAACAGTTCGAGCTGCCGCTTCCGCATGGCAAGTTCTGGTTCGAGCTTTCCGTCGCCTCCAAGCCCGCCGAAGACGGACGGACAGCCCATTTCATCGTGCTCTCCCGCGATATCACCGAGCGCAAGCATGCCGAGGCAGCGCTGCGGGTCAGCGAAAGCCGTCTGCACCAGGCGCAGGCCGTGGCGCATCTCGGCAGCTGGCACCTGGACGTGCAGAACAATGTTCTCGAGTGGTCGCCCGAGACCTACCGCATCTTTGGCCTGAAGCCTGGCCAGCCCATGACCTACGAAGCGTTCCTGCAACACGTGCATCCCGATGACCGGAAAGCCGTCGACCAAGCTTGGCAAGCTGCCATCCGCGGGGAGCCCTATCGCCTCGAACACCGCATCCTGGTCAATGGTGAAGTCCGGTGGGTCATCGAGCAGGCTGAACTCAGCTTCGATGGGACGGGAAAACTGCTGACCGGGGTCGGCAGCGTTCAGGACATCACCGATCGTAAGGAAACCGAGAGGCAGACTTACCAGCTGGCCTATTTCGACAGCCTCACCGGCTTGCCGAATCGGCAATCCTTCCTGGAGCGGCTCGCGCGAGAAGTCAGGGAGGCCGGCAAGAAGGGCAACCGGCTTGCCGTCCTGTTCATGGACCTGGATGGCTTCAAGGTGATCAACGACACCATGGGCCACAACACCGGCGACATGATCCTGCAATGGGCCGCCGACCGCCTGCATCGATGCATTCGTCCTTCGGACATGCTGTCGCGCCTGGATGCCGATTCCATCGAGGTCGAATTTGCCCGTTTGGGTGGCGATGAGTTCACGGCCATCATCCTGAACGTCACGCAGGTGGAGGATGCCCTGAGGGTGGCGCATCGCATCCGTGAGCAGATGCGTCGTCCATTCTTGCTGGATGGCCGAGACATTGTGCTCACGGCCAGCATCGGCATTGCCATGTATCCTGACGATGGTGTCGACGCATCCAGCCTGCTCAAGCACGCGGACACGGCGATGTACCACGCCAAGGACAATGGGCGGGACAATTGCCAGTTCTACAGTGCATCGCTCACCCAGCGCGCGCAGCAGCGGCTCAATCTCGAGAGCAATCTGCGCCATGCGCTGGAACGCGACGAATTCAGCCTGGTCTATCAGCCCCAGTTCAACCTCGCAAGCGGTCGCATCCATTCCGTTGAGGCGCTGATTCGCTGGAACCATCCGACTGAAGGCATGATTTCTCCGATGGATTTCATACCGCTGGCCGAGGAAAATGGCCTTATTGTGCCGATCGGCGAATGGGTGCTGCGCAGTGCGTGCAGCGATGCTGCCCGCTGGCAACGCGAGGGCCATGGCCTGACAGTGGCGGTCAACCTGTCGCCGATGCAGTTCAAGGATCCGAATCTGGTTAGCACGGTTTTGCAGATCCTCGCGCAGACTGGGCTGGCTTCGGAATTGCTGGAACTGGAAGTCACAGAAACTGCGGTGATGGAAGACAGCGTGGCGACGCTTGCCACGCTTGATGCACTTCACGTCGAGGGGATTCAAATCGCGCTGGACGATTTCGGAACCGGCTATTCCTCGATGAACTACCTCAAGCGCATGCCCCTGAGTAATCTCAAGATTGACCAGAGTTTCGTGCAGGGCCTGCCGGACGACCGCGACAACCATGCGATTGTTCGCGCCATCCTTTCGCTGGCCAGGAACCTCGGCTTCCGCGTCACGGCGGAGGGCGTGGAAACGCTCGAGCAGCTCGAAACCCTCAGGCGCATGGGCTGTGACAGCCTGCAGGGCTACTACTTCAGCAAGCCCGTGCCCGCTGCGGATGTTCCGGGCCTTCTTCACCGCAACTGGCAAACGGGTAGGCACAAACGCTTGGTTCGGGTTTGAGTTTGTAAAATTCATCGCGCCGAGTCTTGGGGCTTGCCCGGTAGCGTGTGCGGTGAGCCTGGTTTGCGCTGGCGCGTTCCCGCGTGGCGCAGTTGCAGGCCTTCACGGACCAGCGCGGCCTCGAATTCTGCGAAGTCAGCCGTTGTCCGTGACGCTTCTCCCCAGATCCCTTTCAGCCTTGCCAGCGCCCGCTCGGGCTTGGTTGCCGGTGTCAGATAGCCCAGCTCGATCGCCGCCGAAAGTGCCAGCGGCGACAAGGGCGGATCGGCCTTGACCCAGATGC
>JBAPWR010000448.1:0-3215 GCA_049283775.1 Thiobacillus sp. | reverse complement strand
GGTCGGGATCGCTCTCCGTAGTGACCAGCCCCTCAATGCCCATGCGCGCCAGGCGCATGATCAGTCCCTGACCCATGCCCCCGCTGATGAGCACCTGGACACTATCCAGAGGATGCGGGGCCTGCGGCGAAATGGCGTGAAAAGACTGGTCGATGTGCAACTCGAGCAGGGTCCTTGAAAGTACCTTGCCGGCCTCGACTTCATAGATCCAGAACCTGCGGCAACGGCCGGTATGGCCCGTGACCTGCTTGCGGTTCTGGCTGGCTACAGCGATCTTCATGAGATTTCCTCGATTGATAACCCAGCTAATTCAAGGATAGACACTGAACGCGAATCAATGCTGCTGCGGCCAGGGTCTGGGCATGCCGATCAGGAAGATTTCTATTGCCGAAAGCTGCGGATTGCGACCACTGCGCTGCGGATGATGACTATCGCATCTGATCCGGGTAATTTGCACCTGCAGCATTCTCGCCGTGCCAACAGTCACAGGGTTTGAACCGGGGCCTGTTTGCAGCCTCAGCGATCTCCGATCGTGAACGATCGGGGCAGCAACCGTCAGTGGCATTTTTGTGAGGGAAAACACGATGTCGCACGTTCCTCGGGACCGCAGCAAGCACAAGGCCCATATCGTCGGTGGCGGCATCGCCGGCCTGGCTGCAGCCGTCTACCTGATCCGCCATGCCGGCTTCGACGGCAGCAACATCGTCGTCTACGAGCAGGATGCCGTCAGCGGCGGGGCGATGGACGGCTCGGGCTCGGCGGCGAGCGGCTACCTGATCCGCGGCGGACGCATGCACGAGGAGCACTATGCCTGCACCTGGGAACTGCTTGCGGGAATCCCGTCGCTCGACGATCCGGCGATCTCGGTCACCGAGGAAGTGTTCGCGTTCAACCAGCGGATCGTCAGCTGTTCCCACGCGCGACTGCTGCAGGGCGGCAAAAAGCTGGATGTGGCTTCCTATGGCCTCGACCGGCACGACATCGTCGACCTGCTGCGCCTCAACCTGGCCCCGGAGACCCTGCTCGACGGCAAGCGCATCGAGGAGTGGTTCCGGCCGGCATTCTTCGATACGGTGTTCTGGCAGCTGTGGGCGACGACCTTCGCCTTCCAGCGCTGGAGCAGCCTCGCCGAAATGCGCCGCTATGCCATCCGCTTCATCCACCTGCTGCCCGGCTTCAACCAGCTGAAGGGCATTCTGCGCACCGTCTACAACCAGTATGACTCGGTGATCCTGCCGATCGAGACCTGGCTGCGGCAGCTGGGCGTCCGCTTCGAAATGAACACGCCGGTCATCGATGTCGAGTTCGAATGTGCCGGGAAGGACAAGCGCGCCACGGCGATCCACACTCTGAAGGACGGCAGCCCGCAGCGGATCGCGCTGGGCGAGGATGAAAACCTGTTCCTCACCCTCGGCTCGATGGTCGAAAGCGCCGGCATCGGCAGCATGAACACCCCAGCGCCGCTGCTTCCGCGAAGTGAAACGGGCGCCTGGGCGCTGTGGCAGCGCATCGCCGCGAAGGACAAGGCATTCGGCCGGCCGTCAGTCTTCGCCGATCATGTGGATCAGTCCAAGTGGATGTCCTTCACCGTCACCTTGCACGACCCGGTTTTCTTCGAGCACATGGAACGCTTCACCGGCAACGTCGCCGGCACCGGCGGGCTGGTGACGCTCACCGACTCCAACTGGCTGATGTCGGTGGTGCTGGCCTACCAGCCGCATTTCCGCAACCAGCCGCCCGGCACCTTTGTCTTCTGGGGTGACGGCCTGCTGCCCGACGCGCCCGGCAATTTCGTGCAGAAGCCGATGGCGCAATGCAGCGGCGCGGAAATCCTGCAGGAGCTTTTTTCCCATCTCGGCGTAGTCGATTTGATGGATCCGGTGATGGACAAGGTCGACTGCGTGCCCTGCATGATGCCCTTCATCGACAGCCAGTTCATGCCACGCGGGAAAGGCGACCGGCCTTCGGTGATCCCCGAGGGCGCGAAGAATTTCGCCTTCCTCGGCCAGTTCGTCGAAGTGCCGCACGACTGCGTCTTCACCGTCGAGTATTCCGTCCGCACTGCGCAGACGGCAGTCTTCGACCTGTTCGACTGCGGGCGCGAGGTCACGCCGATCTATCGCGGCGACCACGACGTCAAGGTGCTGCACGACGCCCTGCGGGCGCTGCTGCGCTAGCAGCGACTGGCATAGACCGGGGCAAGCGCCTCAGGCCTTCGAGGCGACGATGACTACCGCCACCAGCACGCCGCCGGCCAGGGCGACCAGGCTGAATTTCCTCTTTTCCTGCTCGGCCCGCGGCAGCAGGTGGGTGGCGCCGACGTAGACCAGCGCGCCGGCCGACAGCGCCAGCAGGGCGCCGAGGGTGGACTTCTCGATAGTGCTGATGAGCGGATAGGAAACCAGCATGCCGAGCGGCGTGGTGGCGGCGGCCGCGAGAAACGCCAGCACCACCGCTTTGCGTTCGCTGAATCCACCTTTGACCAGCAGCAGGTAGGTAATGATGCCTTCCGGGAATTCGTGCAGGACCATGCCCATGGTCGCGAGATAGCCGGTGAGGATGCTGACGCTGAAGGTGATGGAATAGATGAAGCCGTCGATGAAGGAATGCAGGCCGATGCCGAGCATCGGCGCGAGGCCGATGACGTAGTCCTTCCGCTCCGGGTCCCTCTCGCAGACGAAGGCCGTCACGAAGCGGTTGAACAGGTGCATGCCGAAGAACCCGGCGAGCAGCCAGGCCGGAGCCTGCGAGTTCATCGAAAAGGACTTGGGAATGATGTGCAGGAACGATGCCGAGATCAGTACGCCCGCGGCGAAGCACATGAAGTAGGCGGTGTTGCGATGCCCCCAGTCGGCGAAGCGGCGGATGGTGTAGATGCCGAGGGCGGTGACGAAGGCTGCCAGGGTGCTGGTGGCGAGCGCAGTCCAGAATGTATTTTCCACTTTTCAGATCAATCGGCGTCAGTGCCTCAGCGGCGCCAGAGCCCGGATGGTGCCATCCTCAGCGCGCTCGTGCTTTCGCCAGCTTGGCCTTCAGCGTCGGCATGATCGCCGCGGCAGCCTTCTCGCCCTCGAGGATGGCGAGGTGACGGTCCTCGAAATCGGTGCTGCTCATCGCTGCCGTCCTGGGCTTGATCACCACGTCGGCATCCGCGAGTTCGTGGCGGCTGATCGAATGGCCCATGATGGCGAAGGTCTGCAGCATGACATCGAGAG
>JBAPWR010000447.1:0-1854 GCA_049283775.1 Thiobacillus sp. | reverse complement strand
GCATCACCGTTCCCTCGAACTCGTTTAGCGCAATCGCCAGCGCCTCGCGGGTGGCCAGATCGAGGTGGTTGGTCGGCTCGTCGAGCAACAAAAGTTTGGGGCGCTGCCAGACGATCATGCACAGCACCAGCCGCGCTTTTTCGCCGCCGCTCATGGTGCCGACGGCCTGCTTGACCATGTCACCGCTGAAGTTGAAGGTGCCGAGAAAATTGCGCAGGTCCTGTTCGCGGCTGCTGAACTGTCCTGCGCCGCCATTTGCAATCGTGTCGCGAGCAAGCCGGATCATGTGCTCCAGCGGCGTATCAGCCGGCCGCAACACGTCGAGCTCCTGCTGGGCGAAGTAGCCTATGTTGAGACCCTTGCCCTCGATCACCTTGCCGTCGAGCACCGGCAGGGTGCGGGCGATGGTCTTGACCAGGGTCGACTTGCCCTGGCCGTTCGCGCCCAAAATCCCGATACGCTGACCCGCGAACACCGATTTGCTGACATGCTGCACGATCACGGTCGGCGGAGTCCCGGCGGGTGCATCCGCGGGCGGCGGATAGCCGAAGCTGGCGTCGTCGATGGTCAGCATCGGATTGGGCAGGCTCTGCGGCTCCTTGAACTCGAAGGTGAAATCCGCGGTCGCCAGCAACGGGGCAAGTTTTTCCATGCGGTCCAGCGCCTTGACCCGGCTCTGCGCCTGCTTGGCCTTGCTGGCCTTGGCCTTGAAGCGGTTGATGAACTCCTGGAGGTGAGCGATCTTGTCCTGCTGCCGGGCGTACGCCGCCTGCTGCAGCGCCATCTGCTCGGCGCGCATGTCTTCAAAGGTGCTGTAGTTACCGCCGTAGCGGGTGAGCTGACCGTTTTCGATATGCAGGGTGACGTTGGTCACCGCGTCGAGAAATTCGCGGTCATGGCTGATCACCAGCAGGGTGCCGGAGTATTTCTTCAGCCAGGCTTCCAGCCACACCAGCGCATCGAGGTCGAGGTGGTTGGTCGGTTCGTCGAGCAGCAAGAGGTCGGAGGGGCACATCAGCGCGCGTGCCAGCTGTAACCGCATGCGCCAGCCTCCGGAAAAGCTGTTGACCGGGCGGTCGAGTTCGCGCACCTGGAAGCCGAGACCGAGGATCAGCGCCTGCGCGCGCGACTGCGCGTCGTGGGCGCCAGCGTCGTGCAGCGCCATGTAGGCATGGGCCATGCGCTCGCCGTCGTCGCTCGCCTCGGCCGCGTCGACCTCGGCCTGCGCCACGGCCAGCGCGGTATCACCGGCGATGACGAAGTCGGTCGCGCTCTCTGACGTTTCGGGCATATCCTGCGCCACCTGCGCCATGCGCCACTGCGAGGGGATGGAGAAATCGCCCTTGTCTTCGTGCAGGCTGCCATTCAGCAGGGCGAACAGGCTCGACTTGCCGGCGCCGTTGCGCCCCACAAGGCCAACCTTCTCGCCGGGATTGATCGTCACCGAGGCATTGTCGAGCAGCACCTTGGCGCCACGCCGCAGGCTGAGATTCTTGAGGATGATCATGCAGTTGCCACGGCACGCAGGGCGCGCGCCGCCAGATTCGAAAGCCGGATTCTACCTTGGTGGTGGTGTTGGGCTGGGGTGGGGAAAGGCTTTGCCCCCGCTAAGGGCGCGAAGGAACGCCAAGGGAAAAACGTCGGTCCGGGAACGGCGCGAATAGATGCTAATAGAACCAGGGCTTCTTATTGGCGATCATTCGCGTCATTCGCGGAACAGATCATTCTTGGTTTCCCTTCGCGTTCCTTCGCGCCCTTCGCGGTTAAGACGCTCGTTTCCGCCCTGTCGACTGTCCGCCGCTTCGACAAGTGTTGACGGTTTTCCGTCAAAGCCATCGACCCACGCCCCCACCC
>JBAPWR010000446.1:0-6253 GCA_049283775.1 Thiobacillus sp. | reverse complement strand
ATGGAACACATGGCGTGGCGCCTCAAACGTCCCCTGATCACGGTGTCCTGCCACGATGACCTGACCGCATCCGACCTGGTCGGCCGCTATCTGGTCAAGGGCGGCGAAACCCTGTGGGTCGACGGTCCGCTCACCCGCGCCGTGCGCTGCGGCGGCATCTGCTACCTGGATGAAATCGTCGAGGCGCGCAAGGACACCATGGTCGTCATCCACCCGCTGGCCGACGACCGCCGCGAGCTGCCGATGGAAAAGATCGGCCAGCTACTGCAGGCGCCGGAGGAGTTCTGTCTGGCGATTTCCTACAACCCGGGCTACCAGAGCGTGCTGAAGGATCTCAAGCAGTCGACCCGACAACGCTTCGTCGCTCTGGAATTCGACTATCCGGCAGCCGACCTGGAACGCCGCATCGTCGCCAACGAGTCCGGCGTGGATGCCGCGATGGCGGAAAAACTCGTCAAGTTCGCCCGCATGACCCGCAACCTCAAGGGCAGCGGCCTCGACGAAGGCGCCTCGACCCGCCTGCTGGTGCACGCCGGCAAGCTGATCTCCAGCGGCGTCGACCCTGTGGTCGCCTGCAAGAGCGCCGTGGCCCAGGCGGTCACCGACGATGCCGACATGCTGGCCGCGATCCAGGAACTGTCCTCCTCGCTGTTCTGAGCCCGGGCCGAATCTGCATGGCCCCGGGGCAACTCACACGCGTCGAGATCGAGGCCCTGCTCGACGTCTGGCTGGAGACCGAATTCACCTTCCACCTGGTCGGCCCGGTGGCACGGTCGCTGTCCAAGCTCGAACGATCCGACCAGGACTTCGTCCTCGACTGGATCAAGCGCATCGCCACCACCCACATCACCCTCGCCTTCCATTTCGCCAAACGCGCGCCCGACCTGATCCGCCGCTTCGATTCGCGTGCCATCGAGGCCTGGGCGGTGCAGCTCTGCGATACCTACGATCGGGCAGGGATGTACGCGGCGCTGGCGGTGGCGGAACAGGTCGATGCCTATTCGCGGACGAGCCAGACCCACACCGAGGGTGCCCTGTTCGACGACATCGCCGGCGTGCTGGGCAATTTCGTCTGCGGGCTCTCCGGCCGCAAGCTCAAGATCGAACAGGGTGAGGCGATCTACACCGACAGCGAGAAGATCATTCTTCCCGCCATCATCTCCGTCCTCGCCAGCCGTGATGACAATTTCAAACTGGCCAAGGCCACGGTCGCCCTGCTCTGGGCCCAGACCCGTTTCGGTACCCTGCGTGTCGACATCGCTGACGCCTGCGCCCGCTATCCCCACCCTGACCGCGCGCTGAACCAGTTCAATGCTCTGGAAACCCTGCGTCTGAGCGCCTGCATCCGCCGCGAGCTTCCGGGCCTGCATCGCGAGATGGAGCGCCTGATGTCCATGCTCGGGGACGAGCTGCCTGACGCCTGGCAGCCCTTCGCCGATCGTCTCGCAGCGGCCGATGCGGGTGTCGAGGACAGCCTCGGCCTGCTCGACGCCGCCTATCACCTGGCCGATTTCCAGGCCTGGTGCTATCAGGGGGAATTGCGACCGGATGCGGTGGCGGCAGCGCGGGCCGCGCGTCTGGAGAACGAGAAGGCCCGGCTAAGGATCAAACTCGCAAAACTGCTGGAAGAGCACGTCGCCAGCGAGGCGAGCGAGCAGGCGGCAGCGGCGGACAAGCCCGAGATCGAGGCGATCCCGCAAGACGAAAACGGCTCGCTGGATTTCGAAATCACCCTCGACGGCGCCCCGCTCGCGCCGCCCGACGATGTCAAGCAGCTGCTCACCTCGGTCTATCTTGATTTCGGTGAGATCCCCCCCGAATACCTGACGCCGGCCGGCGACGGCGAGTACGATGCGAATCGGGTGTTCGACCAGCCGGAAGACCCTGACGCGGTATGGCACGGCACCTATCATGAAAAAGGCGCCGAACTTTTTCCCGAGTGGGATCACGGCCGCCAGCATTACCGCAAGAACTGGTGCGTGATGCGCGAGAAGTCGGTGGCGCCGGTCTACGATGACTTCGTCCGGCAGACCCTCGACAAGCACAATGGCCTGGTCCGCCATCTGCGACGGAAATTCGAGGCGCTGCGCGACGAGAACCGCATCGAGAAGCGTCAGCCCGAGGGCGACGAAGTCGATATCGACGCCCTGGTCGAAGCGCTGGCCGATGCGCGCGATGGCCGCGAAATGAGCGATCGCCTGTTCGTGCGCCAGCATCGCGCCGAACGCAACATCGCGGTGGTGTTCCTGGTCGACATGAGCGGCTCGACCAAGGGCTGGATCAACGAAGCCGAGCGCGAGGCGCTGATCCTGCTGTGCGAGGCGCTGGAACTGCTCGGCGACCGCTACGCCATCTATGGTTTCTCCGGCACCACCCGCAAGCGCTGCGAACTGTTCCGCATCAAGACCTTCGACGACGCCTACGACGACGAGGTCAAGGCGCGCATCTCCGGCATTCGTCCGCAGGAGTACACCCGCATGGGCTTTGCCCTGCGCCACATGACCAAGCTGCTGAACAAGGTCGAGGCCAAGACCCGCGTCATGGTGACGCTGTCGGATGGCCGGCCGGACGATTACTTCGACGTCTACCGCGGCGAGTATGGCGTCGAGGACACGCGCATGGCGCTGCTCGAAGCCAGCCGCACCGGCATCCATCCGTTCTGCATCACTCTCGACCGCGAGGCGCGCGACTACCTGCCGCACATGTACGGCGCGGCGCGCTACATCATCCTCGACGATGTGCGCCAGCTGCCGGTCAAGGTCACCGATATCTATCGCCGCATCACGACATGATCGGCCGCTTCGCCCCTCTGATGAAACGACTAAGCATTCGACTAAGCCCGCAAGCGGGCAAGTCGCTGATTATCCCCATCCCTGATGAAACCACTAAACACTCGACTAAGCCCGCAAGCGGGCAAGTCGCTGTTTATCTCCCACAAGGGGAGAGGGCGTAAATGCAATGCCAATAACGATTAACGAACTCAAACCCGGTTATTTCTACAGCAATGGCGCCTACGGCCGCACCTGGGGCGTGCGCCAGCTGGCCGAAATCGTCACCGATGCCGAGACCGGTGCGAAGGTCTGTCACTTCAGGGGGATCGCCGGCACCTGCCGACGCAAGAAAGGCCATTGCAGCGCCGCCGAATTCGCCCGCTGGGCGAAATATCAGGTGCAGTTGCAGGAAAACGACTGGAAACGGGTCGGCGACGACGCCCCCGCCGGGGACTGAGCCGGCTTATTCTTCGCTGTCTTGCGCGTCCGTCTGCTCGGCCCGGCCCGTTTCCGGCTCACGCTCCGCTACCGTCGCCGGTCTCGGCGCCAGTGACTGCAGATAGTCCATCACTGCATAGGTCAGCTCGCGGCAACCCGTGCCGTCGAGCGCCGAGATCACGAATACCGGTCCCTGCCAGCCATAGTCGGCGACAAACTGCGCCACCACCGCTTCGCGCTCGGCTTCGTCGACCATGTCGATCTTGTTCAGCACCAGCCAGCGCGGCTTGTCATAGAGCTGTTCATCGTACTTGCGCAGTTCTTCGACGATGGCGCGCGCCTCGTGCACCGGATCGCCCGCTTCCCAGCGCGGCGAGATATCCACCAGATGCAGCAGCAGCCGGGTGCGCTGCAGATGCCGCAGGAACTGGTGGCCCAGTCCCGCACCTTCCGCCGCGCCCTCGATCAGGCCGGGAATGTCGGCGATGACGAAGCTGCGCTCGCTGTCGACCCGCACCACGCCGAGATTCGGCGCCAGGGTGGTGAACGGGTAATCCGCCACCTTGGGACGTGCGGCCGATACTGCACGAATGAAGGTCGACTTGCCCGCATTGGGCATGCCCAGCAGGCCAACGTCAGCCAGCACCTTCAGTTCCAGTGCCAGTTCCCAGTCCTCGCCCGGTTCGCCAAGCGTGTGCTGGCGCGGGGCACGGTTGATGCTGGACTTGAAATGCAGATTGCCGAGGCCGCCCCGGCCGCCCTTGGCGAGACAGACCCGCTGCCCGTCCTCGGCCAGGTCGGCGACCACCTCGCCGCTGTTGATGTCGGTGAACACGGTGCCGACCGGCACGCGGATGATCAGGTCTTCGCCACCCTTGCCGTAGCATTGCGCGCCGCGGCCGTTCTCGCCTTTTTGCGCCTTGAAGATGCGGGCGTAGCGAAACTCCACCAGGGTGTTGATGTTGCGGTCGGCAACCGCGATCACGCTGCCGCCGCGACCGCCGTCACCGCCGTCGGGACCGCCCTTGGGGATGTACTTCTCGCGGCGGAAGGACGCGCTGCCGTCGCCGCCCTTGCCGGCGATGACCTGGATTTTCGCTTCGTCGATGAATTTCATTGTGTCTGTCCCACAAACAAAAAAGCCCCATCCGGCGGGACGGGGCTTTTTGCAGTCGGGTCGGGATCAGGCCGCGACGGGCTCGATGCGCACCATTCTGCGTTTCTGCGCGCCCTTGACTTCGAACTTGACCACGCCATCCGCCTTGGCGAACAGGGTGTGGTCCTTGCCGATGCCGACGTTGTCGCCAGGATGGAACTGGGTACCGCGCTGACGCACGATGATGTTCCCTGCGAGAACCAGTTCTCCGCCGTAGCGCTTGACGCCGAGACGTTTCGATTCCGAATCGCGGCCGTTACGCGAACTGCCGCCAGCTTTCTTGTGTGCCATGCTCTCTGCTCCTTAAGCGGAAATGCCGCCGATCTGCACTTCGGTGTAGGACTGACGATGGCCCTGGCTCTTGCGATAGTGCTTGCGACGGCGCATTTTGAAGATGTGGATCTTTTCGCCGCGCGCCTGATTCAGCACCGTGGCCTTGACCGAAGCGCCCGCCAGCATCGGGGCGCCCACCTTGATGTCGGCGCCTTCGCCTACCATCAGGACCTGATCAAAGGTCACTTCGCTGCCAATTTCGGCATCCAGCTTTTCAATTTTAAGTTTGTCTCCGGCGCTCACGCGATATTGCTTGCCGCCGGTTTTGATGACTGCGTACATGGGGGTCTCCGACCAGTTCGAACCCAGGAAAGCCGGCAATTCTAGCGGCGTTGTAAAAACAAGTCAAACTCTGCGGCACATTGTTTCGACGCGATGAAAAAGCCGGGCGTCGCTGCTACCATTGCGGCTTCAATAAATAACAAAACCCTGATTATTGTGTCTCTGGAGAGCCTGCAAACCTTCCTCGGCGACGACATGCGCGAAGTCGACCGCGTCATCCGCGAGAGCCTTCATTCCGACGTCGTTCTCATCCGACAGGTTTCCGAATACATCATCAACAGTGGCGGCAAGCGCTTGCGGCCGGTGCTGGTGCTGTTGTCCGCGGGCTGCTTCGGCTACCAGGGCAAGGCGCACTACGAACTTGCAGCAGTGGTCGAATTCATCCATACCGCCACCTTGCTGCACGACGACGTGGTCGACGAATCCGAATTGCGCCGCGGACGCGAAACCGCCAACGCCCTGTTCGGCAACGCCGCCAGCGTGCTGGTCGGCGACTTCCTCTATTCGCGCGCCTTCCAGATGATGGTGTCGGTCGACAACATGGAAGTGATGCGCATCCTGTCGGACGCCACCAACACCATTGCCGAGGGCGAGGTGCTGCAGCTGCTGAACTGCAACGACCCCGACATCGACGAAGAAAACTATCTGCGCGTAATCCGTTACAAGACCGCCAAGCTGTTTCAGGCCGCCGGCCGTCTCGGTGCCGTGATCGGTGGCGGCAGCGAGGCCGAGAAGGATGCCTTGGCACGCTACGGCATGCATCTCGGCACCGCCTTCCAGCTTATCGACGACGTGCTCGACTATTCCGGCGACTTTCTCAAGACTGGCAAGAACATCGGCGACGACCTCGCCGAAGGCAAGCCCACCCTGCCCCTGTTGTACGCGATGAAGCACGGCACCGCCGCGCAGGCCGCGAGCATTCGCCAGGCCATCGAACACGGCGGCCTGACCGAATTCCAGAGCGTGCTGGCCGCGATCAAGGACACCGACTCGCTGCAGTACACGCGCAATCAGGCGCAGCGCGAAGTCGAAATCGCCTGTGAAGCAATTTCTGTTCTGCCGGATACAAATTACAAGTCAGCTTTGCTACAATTGGCGGCCTTTGCGGTTGACCGGAGTTTTTGACCGCAGGATTCCCGTCAGTTTTTCCTTGTCGCGCGGGCTCGAACAGCACGGTTTTAAAGGGCTGTCCGGCCGCCAAGCATCTGCCTCGGGGTGTAGCTCAGCCTGGTAGAGTACTGCGTTCGGGACGCAGGAGTCGGAGGTTCGAATC
>JBAPWR010000445.1:0-8165 GCA_049283775.1 Thiobacillus sp. | reverse complement strand
TGTCGCCGGGCGAGACGAACATGCGGCCGCGGTCTTCCAGCTTCCACAGGGCGTAGGCCACCGCCTCGCCGTTGTCCTGCGATACCAGCACGCCGTTGTGGCGGCCGGGCAGGTCGGCCTTGACCGGACCGTAGTCGTCGAACACGTGGCTCATCAGGCCAGTGCCGCGGGTCATGGTCATGAAGTCGGACTGGAAGCCGATCAGGCCGCGCGCCGGAATGTGGTATTCGAGGCGGGTGCGGCCGTTGCCGTCGGACTCCATGTTGGTGAGCTCACCGCGGCGGCGGCCGATTTCTTCCATCACCGCGCCCTGGGTGTCGTCTTCCAGGTCGATGCTGAGGTTCTCGTACGGTTCGCATTTCTCGCCGTTGATTTCCTTGTACACCACGCGCGGTTTGCCGACGGCCAGTTCGAAACCTTCACGACGCATGTTTTCCAGCAGGATGGTGAGATGCAGTTCGCCGCGGCCGGAGACGCGAAATACGTCGGCGTCGCCGGTCTCGTCAACCCGCAAGGCGACGTTGACCAGAAGTTCCTTGGCCAGGCGGTCGCGAATCTGCCGGCTGGTGACGAACTTGCCTTCGGTTCCGGCCAAGGGGGAGGTGTTGACCATGAAGTCCATGTTCAGCGTCGGTTCGTCCACCGGCAATACTGGCAGGCCGACCGGATTTTCGCGGTCGCAGATGGTGACGCCGATGCCGATATCGTCCAGCCCGGAAATGATGATGATGTCGCCGGCCTCGGCCTGGTCAACCGGCACGCGCTCCAGTCCCTGGAAGCCGAGCACCTGGTTGATGCGGCCGCTGGCGACCTGCTCTTCGTGGTTCATCACCACCACCGACATGCCGGGTTTGATGCGGCCGTTGAGGACGCGGCCGACACCGAGGCGGCCGGTGTAGGTCGAATAGTCCAGCGCGGCGATCTGCAGTTGCAGCGGCGCGTCGGCCGATCCGGGCGGGGTGGGGACGTGGGTAAGAACCGTTTCGAACAGCGGCTTCATGTCCGCCGCGCTGCCGCCGTTCGACGGCGCGTCTTTCAGGTCCATGCAGGCCCAGCCGTTGAGGCCGGAAGCGTAGATGATGGGGAAATCGAGCTGTTCGTCCGTTGCATGGAGCTTGTCGAACAGGTCGAAGGTCTGGTCCACCACCCAGTTCGGACGCGAGCCGGGGCGGTCGACCTTGTTGATCACGACGATCGGCTTGAGTCCCAGGGCCAGCGCCTTCTTGGTGACGAAGCGGGTCTGCGGCATCGGGCCTTCGACCGCGTCGACCCGCAGCACCACGCCGTCGACCATGCCGAGCACGCGCTCGACCTCGCCGCCGAAGTCGGCGTGGCCGGGGGTGTCGACGATGTTGATGTGGGTGTCGCCGTAGGTGATCGCGGTGTTCTTCGCCAGGATGGTGATGCCGCGCTCTTTTTCCAGATCGTTGGAGTCCATCACCCGTTCGTCAACCGCCTGGTTGTCGCGGAAGGTGCCGGACTGCTTGAGGAGCTGGTCGACCAGCGTGGTTTTGCCGTGGTCGACGTGGGCGATGATGGCGATGTTGCGGAGTTTGCGGGACATTGTGCGGGTGCCGGATTACGGAAAACCCGGCATTCTAGCATGGATACTTGACAATGATCCTCATTGGTTTCCCGCTAGCGCGTGCTGGTCAAGCCGGGCGTCGATTTCGCCAATCAGGCGCAGATAGCGTTCGCTTCCCACCGGCCCGAAGCGGCGGTCGAATTCCGCCTGCGGCATGAATTCCGGCAGGTCGCTGAAATCCGGCATCAGTTCCGCATCGGAGCGGGCGCTTGCCAGCCACGCCAGCACCGCTGCGGCCTCGTCGCCGGTGGCGCGCTCGCCAAGACGGACGCCGGCCCGATTGGCGGCCAAATCGGTGAAGCTGAATCCCGAGCCCTTGGTGGCGTCCTCTTCCTCCTTGATCAGACCGATGGCGTTGGCCAAGCGGCTGCCTCCGCTAACGGTGATCGCGGCCGAGATCACGAAGTGCTCGGCAAAATCCCGCCGTCCATGCAGGGAGAGCAGCACACGCGGGGCGCGACGTATCGAGGCGCTGTCCCCCTCGAGCAGCCGCGGCAGGCTGAAACCGCCGAGATAGGCTGCCAGCGCAGTCAGGCCGGCCCGGTTGTTTGCGGCGGGATCGCCCCCGGACTGTCGTGCATGCTCGAATAGCGGCCCGCTGACCTGGCCGAGCGGCACCGTGCTGCCGTGCTTCAGGGGTTTGACCAGTTCATCGAGGTACCTTGCCAGTTCCAGCATGCGTGCCTGTTCGGCGGGATCGATCAGCAGGGCGGCACTCTTGCGCTCGAGTTGCAAAAGCAATTCCGGATGCCACTGGTAATCGAGCGTAGCGAGATTTTCGTCGAAGCTGATCTGGGCAAAGGCATCGACCAACGTGGCGTAGGTTTCGTCGCGAAGCAGCCAGCGGTGTGTCAGGCGTGCCATCCAGTCGGCCAGCACGCCCGGCAGAGGCAGGCTTCCCAGCCGCAGGCTCTGGATGCGTATGCCGCCTGGCATCTCGGCGACCTCGGCGGTGAGGTTGAGATAGCGACCATAGGGATTGGTGGGGACGGCCAGGGTGGCGGTGAGCGTGGCCAGTCCCGGGGTGAGTTCGGCCGAGATGCCGCTGACCTGCTGCAGTTCGACCGCGTAGTTGAGCAGGCGGTTGAGCTCGGCCTCGTCAAGCTGGATGCTGTGGACAATGTCGGGAGTCTGCCGGCGCGGGTCGTGCTTCTGGAACAGCGACTTGACCCAGGCCAGATCGGTGCGACGGAATTCGGAGGGCGGTTCGATCGCCGGGGCGCTGTCCAGCAGCAGCCAGGGCAGCACGACCAGCCCGGCCAGCAGCGATAGCAGGACACTCCAGAGAACAAGCCGCTTCATCGTCAGCCCGGCTGGTTGCGCATGAAGTCCGCTGTCTTGAAGAAGGCCGCGGTCAGTTCAAGCTGCAAGTCCTCTTCCACGCCAAGGTCCTGCATCGCCCGCGCCATGCAGGCCATCCACTGGTCGCGCTCGGCCTCGCCGATGGCAAAGGGCATGTGGCGGCGGCGCAGAAAGGGATGGCCGAAACGGTCGGTGTATTCCGGGGGTCCGCCGGTCCAGCCGCAGAGAAACCAGTAGAGCTTGTTGCGCGATTCGCTCAGGTCGGCCGGGTGCAGCTTGCGGATGCCGTAGTAATCCGGGTCCTCGTCCATCAGGTCGTAGAAGCGGTCGACCAGTTTGCGGATGACCTCGCTGCCGCCCAGGCGTTGGTAATGCGTCTGCATGTTCACCCCTGCACCGGCTTCACTGCGGCGGCGGCCACCCTGGCGCGGCTGCGTGCTTCGTCCGTGCTGGCAGCGGTCGCGAGCGCGACGCCCATGCGCCGGCGCACGAAGGCCTGCGGTTTGCCGAACAGGCGCAGGTCGACGCCGGGGGTGCGCAGGGCTTCCGCCACCCCCTCGTAGGCAATGCCGCTGGCATCCATTCCGCCGTAGATCACTGCCGAGGCTCCGGCTTCGCGCGGGCCGACGTCGACCGGCAGACCGAGAATGGCGCGCGCGTGCAGTTCGAACTCGTTCTGCCGCTGGGTCGCCATCGTCACCATGCCGGTGTCGTGTGGACGCGGGCTGACTTCGGAGAACCATACCGTATCTCCCTTGACGAACAGCTCGACGCCGAATAGCCCAAGGCCGCCGAGGTTTCCGGTGACGGCGGCGGCGATCTCCTGCGCGCGCGCCAGGGCCGCGCCCGACATCGCCTGCGGTTGCCAGGATTCGACATAATCGCCCTTCACCTGGACGTGGCCGATCGGCTCGCAGAAATGCGTCTCGACTTCACCGCTGGCTGCCAAGGCACGCACGGTCAGCAGGGTGATCTCGTAATCGAAGTCGATCACGCCCTCGACGATGACCCGGCCCTTGTCCACCCGGCCGCCGCTGGCGGCATAGTCCCACGCCGCCTGCAGCTGGCCGGCGTTGTCGACCCGCGACTGGCCCTTGCCGGAAGAGGACATCACCGGCTTGACGATCACCGGATAACCGAGTTTTTCGGCGGCCGCGGCCATCTCCGCGAGGCTGTCGGCGAACACGTAGGGCGAGGTCGGCAGATTCAGGGTTTCGGCCGCCAGCTGGCGGATGCCTTCGCGGTTCATGGTCAGGTTGGCGGCGCGCGCAGTGGGGATGACGGCGGCGAGCCCGATGGCCTCGATCTCGAGGAGTACCTCGGTGGCGATGGCCTCGATCTCCGGCACCACCCAGTGTGGCTTTTCCGCCTTGATCAGCGCGCGCAGCGCCGCGGCGTCGCTCATGTCGGTGACGTAAGCGCGATGCGCGACCTGATGCCCGGGGGCGTTGGCGTAGCGGTCCACCGCGATGACTTCGACCCCCAGGCGCTGCAGGGCGATGATCACCTCCTTGCCGAGTTCGCCCGCGCCAAGGAGCATGACGCGCGTGGCGGAGGGGGAAAGCGGGGTGCCGAGAAGCATGGGTCGTTCCTGAAACGAAAGCCGGGATTTTACCGCGGCCCTAGAGATGCTTCTCGATTGGCAGGCTCTGCAGGAAGCGCAGCAGCCCGCGCTGCAGGGGCGTGGTCTCCGGCTCCCTGTCGGAGACGCGTGCGGCGCCGTCATGGATGTCATGCCATCGCAGGCGTTTCCGCACGCCATCGTCCCCGTTCTCCACCAGCAGTTCAGGGCGGTAGCTGCTTTCCAGGCGCATCGCATCCTCGGCCATGACGGTCACCTGGCGTGCCAGCTCTGGGCAATGAATGACCAGCCCCATCTCGGTGTTGAGCAGGGCCGATCGCGGGTCGAAATTGAAGGTGCCGATGAAGACGTGGGCATCGTCGAAGACGAAAGTCTTGGCATGCAGGCTGGCGCGCGACGAACCGCTGCCGAGATCGCGCAGACGGCCGCCGACGGGATCCGAGAAGGGTTTGAGCTCGTACAGGCCGACGCCGGTCTCGAGCAGCGGAATGCGGTAATTGGCATAGCCGGCGTGCACCACCGGGACGTCGCTGGCGGCATAGGCATTGGTGAGGACGTCGATTTGCACGCCCTTGTGCCGCCAGTAGCGGAAATAGGCCATGCCGAAGGGGCCGGGGACGAAGTAGGGCGAGACGATCAGTGCGCGCTTCTCGGGATCGATCCACAATCCCGCCAGCTGGCCGATCATCAGCTCGGACGGCGCGCTGTTCTGGTTCAGGATTTTCTCCGGCGGGTCGACGATGAGGTCGGCCCGCGCGATGTGCCAGGGGAGCATGCCCGAAAGCAGGTCCGGCAGCGGATCGGCCGCTGCCAGTGCGCGGCCGTAGTCGCTCGCCAGCGTTTTCCTGCTGTGCTCATGCAGAACCTGTTTGGTGCGCTGCAGCCGTTCGGCGCTGGAGCGGACCGGCAAAGCCGAGGCGGGTACGGCGGCATCACTGTTCCAGTAAAGATCGAAGGATTTCGACAAGGCATCGACGATATCGCCGGCAGCGATGACGTCGAGATCGACGAATGCGAAAGCGCTGTGCGCATCGAAGTACTCATCGCCGATATTGCGCCCGCCGGTGATGCCGATCTTGTTGTCGGCGATGAACACCTTGTTGTGCATGCGGCGGTTCAAGCGCACGCTTTCACCCAGCGCCTGCCAGCCCTTGACCAGCAGGTTGGTGCTGCGGGTGTGGAAGGGATTGAACAGCCGGACCTCGAGATTGGGGTGGCTGTTCAAGGTGACGAGGCCCAGCTCCTTGTCGGCGGTGTCGATGTCGTCGATCAGAACGCGCACCCGCACCCCGCGTTCGGCTGCCGTGAGCAGGGCGTCCGCTAACAGCCTGCCGGTGGTGTCGTTGTGGAACAGGTAGTACTGCACGTCGAGCGAGCGGGTGGCGTTATTGGCCAGCGCCAGCCTGGCTGCGAGTGCGGCATGACCGCTCTGCAGCAGATGGAAACCCGATTCGCCGGGCGGAATGAGCGCTGCCAGGCTGGTCTTCAGGGCGCTGTCGGCGTCAGCCGATACGGTCCATGACTGCGGACGTTCGGCATCCAGGTCGAGGGTCGGTGCGCAGCCGGCGAATGCCAGCGGCACGAGCAGACCCAGCAGGGCCTGGCGCACGTTTCTAGGCGTGACGTACATCGAGCCGCTGCCAGTCGAAGCAGATCCCCGGGTCGGTCTTGCGCCCGGGTGCAATGTCGCTGTGGCCGACCACGGCCTCGATCGGATAGGCCTGCTTCAGGGAATCGAGCAGCGGCCCCAGGGTGGCGTACTGGGCCTCGGTGAAGGGCAGGTCGTCGGTGCCCTCGAGCTCGATGCCGATGGAGAAATCATTGCAGCGCGTACTGTCCTGCCAGCAGGACTCGCCGGCATGCCAGGCGCGCAGGCTGCAGGGCACGAACTGGATCAGCGTGCCGTCGCGGCGGATGAGGAAATGCGCCGACACCCTGATGCCGCGGATGCCGTCGTAATAGGGGTGGGCTTCCCAGTCGAGCTGGTTGGTGAACAGGCGAATCACCGCGTCGCCGTCGAACACGCCCGGCGGCAGCGAAATGTTGTGGATCACGACGAGCCGGACGACCTCGCCTTCCGGCCGCGGGTCGCAGTTGGGCGACTCGATGCGCCGTGCCGAAGCGTGCCAGCCCAGCGCATCGAGATCCGCCGCGGGCATGTCATGGATTTCTTTTTCAATCGTCATAGCTGCAAGCCGCTCGAGTCATCGGCGATCTGATGCCAGCAATGATAACCGTCCTGATTCCGGGAGGCACGGGCGCCTGCGGGTCGCTGCTGCGAAGCGCAACTGAACCGAGACAGAACGGCGCCGAGCGCTTAGACTCGGCACTTTGATCTGGAAGGGATTTGGTCCGATGAACCTGCCTGAAGCGCAACAACTCCTGGAAAACGCCGAATGCATTGCCACCCACGACGAGGTGCAGGCCGTGCTCGACCGCTTGGCAGGCGAGATCGCGGTGCAGATGGGGGAGGACTTTCCGCTGGTGCTGGCGGTCATGGGCGGCGCGGTGGTGTTTGCCGGTCAACTGCTGACGCGGCTGCAGTTCCCGCTCGAATTCGACTACCTGCATGTCACCCGCTATCGCGGCAAGACCAGCGGCGGCGACATCGAATGGCGGGTGCTGCCGGGCAAGAACGTCATCGGACGCAGCGTGCTGGTGCTGGACGATATCCTCGACGAGGGCGAGACCCTTGCCTCGATCCGCGACAAGCTGCACGAGCTGGGGGCCGCCCGGGTATTTTGCGCGGTGCTGACGGACAAGGAGAACGACCTGGTCAAGCCGATCGATGCCGATTTCGTCGGATTGCGGGTGCCGAACCGCTATGTCTTCGGCTGCGGCATGGACGTCTACGGCTTGTGGCGCAATCTGCCGGCAATTTATGCTTTGAAGGTCCAATAAACAGGAATCATCCATGCTCGGCATCATCGGAGGCACCGGTCTCACCCAACTGACCAATCTGCAGATCACCCATCGCCAGGTCGCGCGCACTCCCTACGGCGAACCTTCCGGCGCGCTGACTTTCGGCCGCATTTGCGGCCAGGACGTGATCTTCCTGGCGCGCCACGGCTATGGCCACAACATCCCGCCGCACGAGGTCAACTACCGCGCCAACATGTGGGCGCTGAAGGATCATGGCGTCGACCGCGTGGTCTCGGTGGCCACGGTCGGCGGCATCCATGCCGAACTGATTCCCGGCATGCTGGTCGTCCCCGACCAGATCATCGACTACACCCACGGCCGTGAAATGACCTATTTCGTCGACCGCGGGAAGCCCGTCACCCACCTCGATTTCACCTATCCCTACTGCGATGCGATGCGACAGGCGCTGCTGTCCGCCGCCTCGGCCTGCGGCATCAATCTGCGCGATGGCGGCGTGTACGGTGCGGTGCAGGGGCCGCGTCTCGAAACAGCCGCCGAGATCAACCGCATGGAGCGCGACGGAGCCGACATGGTCGGCATGACCGGCATGCCGGAAGCCTATCTGGCCCGGGAGATCGAGCTTTGCTATGCGGCCGTCGGGGTTGTGGTGAACTATGCGGCGGGTCGCGGCCTGTCGGCGGAGGGCATCCAGATGGAAGAAATCCAGAGCGTGCTGGGTGAAGTGATGATGCAGGTGCGGCATCTGCTCGAGCAGCTGGTCACCCAGAACTCGCCTGGCTGCTGCGTGTGAAGCTGTTTCGCGCCCTGCAGTCG
>JBAPWR010000444.1:0-12646 GCA_049283775.1 Thiobacillus sp. | reverse complement strand
TGAACGCACTGCTCGCCGAGCTTGGCGTGCCCACCGCGATGGCCCTCAACATGCACGACGAGGCCAGCGCACGCGGCGTGACGGTCGACGCCAGCGCGCTGTCCGAGGCCCTCGGCATCCCGGTCGTCCCCACCGTGGCGACCGGCGGCGAAGGCGTGAGCCAACTCACCCGTCATCTTTCCGATGCACGCACAACGCAAGCACTGCTGCATTACGACTCGACTACCGAGGATGCGATCGGCGAGCTCGCGCAGCTGATCATGCAGCACCGGCCGCACCCGCGGCTTGCTGCGCGCGGCCTGGCGATTCTCTACCTGGGTGAGGACAGCGAAGTCGAGGCCTGGCTGCGCAATGCGCCCCACGATGCCTATGCCGAAATGAACCGCGTGCGCACCGTGGCGCATTCCCGTGGCGTCACCCCGCCCGCGCTGGCTCACGAGCGCGGCGAGGCTGCCGGCACCTTGGCCACACGGGTCACCCGGCGCAGCGCCGACGCCAGCCCGCTGTTGTCTCATCGGGTCGGACAGTGGGTCATCCACCGGGTCTGGGCCTGGCCGATCCTGCTCGGCGTGCTGTTCGCGGTGTACCTGTTCGTCGGCGTGTTCGGCGCCGGCACCCTGGTCGGAGTGCTGGAGGACGGACTCTTCGGTGAGGTGCTCAACCCGGCCATCGGCCGTTTCGTCGAAACCCGCATCGACACGCCCTGGCTCGCCGACCTGCTGGTCGGCCAGTATGGTTTGTGGACCATGGGCATGACCTATGCGCTGGCACTGATCCTGCCGATCGTCACCACCTTCTTCATTGCCTTCGGCCTGCTCGAGGACTCCGGCTACTTCGCGCGCCTGTCGGTTCTGGCCAACCGCCTGTTCAAGCTGTTCGGCCTCAACGGCCGCGCTGTCCTGCCGATGGTGCTCGGCCTCGGCTGCGTGACCATGGCGACGCTTACCACGCGCATCCTGCACAGCCCGCGTGAACGCCTTATCGCCATTTTCCTCATGGCCCTGGCGATTCCCTGCTCGGCCCAGTTGGGCGTGGTGCTGGGTTTTCTCGGTGCGATCTCGTTCGGCGCCACGCTGATCTGGCTGGCGGTCATGGTCGCTGTCCTGGTCCTGGCGGGCCTGCTGGCTGCGCGGCTGATCCCCGGTCGGCGCATCCCCCTGGTCACCGAAATGCCGCCGATGCGCCTGCCGGTACCCGGGAACGTCGCCAAGAAAACCATCGGTCGCCTGAAGTGGTACCTGATCGAGGTCATCCCGCTGTTCCTGATCGGCACCCTGATCATGTTCCTGCTCGACCAGTTCGGCGCGCTGTCCGCCGTGATCCGTGCCGGCGAACCCTTGGTGTCCGGTTGGCTCGGACTGCCCCCGGAGGCGAGCGCCGCCTTCGTCATGGGCTTCCTGCGCCGCGACTTCGGTGCGACCGGGCTGTTCGCGCTGAGCGCCGAGCTCAGCGCCACCCAGGCGGTCGTCGGCATGGTCACCCTGACCCTGTTCGTTCCCTGTATCGCCAGCGTGCTGATGATCGTCAAGGAACAGGGCGTGAAGATCGCCGGCGCCATGCTGGCACTGATCGTGCCTTTCGCCTTTTTTGTCGGCGGCCTGCTCAACCACGCGCTGCGCGCGCTGGCCGGGATTGCCGGATGACCCATCCAGATCACAGCGCCCGCGTTCCGCTCAGCTTCCTGCTGCCCGGCGCCAGGGCGCGCGTCGAATCCATCGACGATGCCGTCGATGCAGCACAGCGCGAACAGCTGATCGCCTACGGCCTGGCCGCCAATCGGCCGCTGGTCGTATTGCAGCAACGCCCGATGACCATCGTCATGGTCGACGAGGTCGAACTCGCACTGGAGGCCGACATCGCGCGCCACGTCTGGGTCCGGCGGCGCTGAATCGCACGCGGCGAAAAAGCCGCGGCCTGCCGTCGGCACATCTGTCCAACCACTCCATCCGCATTCACCCCGCACCCCTGAGGGCGCGCTGCTCCACCTGCCACGAGATTTTTTTCGCCCGGGGCTTGCATTCTTATTACGAATCATTATCATTTACATAAACCTGATTCGACGACCCAGCGATGCCCGAACAACCCCTCTCCGTGCCGTCCTCATTGACGCCGCAAGACGCTCTCTCCAGCCGCCAGCCGATCGATTCCGGTGAGCGGACTTTGCCGTCGGGGGCCATCCCGACGGATTTTTTATTCCACGGCGCCCGGGAGGTCCTGATCAGCCACCACGGCGAACACTATCGCCTGCGCATCACCCGCAACGGAAAACTGATTCTTACCAAGTAAACCCCACTCACAGAGCCAGCCCGCGCGAAGACGCCAGCCAGCCGCCCAACCCGAGGAGACTGGCATGACGAACAAACACCCCAACGACACCTGCGACATCATCATCGCCGCCAGACTGTGGCTGATGCACCGCTATCAGCAGACCCGCTGCGCCAGGCTCGCCCGCATGGTCGAGCTGCATCTCGGCTGGATGCAGCAACGCTCCAGCCACCCCGTGCTCGCCAACGCCTGCCGCCGCCTCGCCGATGAGTGGCGTGCCCAGGCCGACAGCGTCTCGACCCCCGCCTTGCACTGAAGGAACCTGCCATCATCTCGTCTTCCGTTGCCTCCCTGCTGGTCGCCGCCCTGGCGATGCTCAGCCGACCCTGCCCGCGCAATACCGCCGCCGCCCGCTTGCTCTTGCGGCGAGCGTCCAGCAACGGCGCCTTGAGCCCGGCCGAGCGCGAAACCTGCCGCGAAATCGCCGAAACACTGGACACCCGGGGGACCTGAACACAGCATCACGGCGTTCAGGGCAGCCCAGGACATCGAACACCGATCAGGGCCTGGAACTTCGGCGCTATCTGAGTCGCCGACCCGGCCATTCTCAGGTGCTGCCGCCTTCCGCGCGCAGCATTGCTTGCGCCCATATGTTTAACTTCGCCAGCGAGCCCACCATGAAGCATAAATCTCTACACATCGCCCTCTTTTCGGCCGTACTCTGCAGCGTCGTTGCCACCGGCTACGGCAAGATGATCCTCAGTCCGCAGGCCGAGGAAGAGGCTCTTTCCCGCCACATGAGCCAGAAAGATCGTCTGGGCCGGATGCTGTTCAACGACGCCCACCTGTCGGAGCCTGCAGGCCAGTCGTGCGCCAGTTGCCATGACGCGAATTTCGCCGCGGCCGATCCGGACCAGTCGACCCCGACTTCGCAGGGGGTAGATCCCAAGCTGTTCGGCAGCCGCAACACTCCGACGGCGATGTACGCGGCATTCAGTCCCGCCTTCCGTTTCGACCCGGAAGAAGGTCTGTACGAGGGCGGACAGTTCCTCGACGGTCGCGCCGCCACGCTCGAAGAACAGGCCAAGGGACCCTTCCTCAATCCTCTGGAAATGGCCAATTCCAGCAGGCAGCAGGTGGTGAACAAGGTACGTGCCGCCGAGTACGCGCCCCTATTCAGGAAGGTCTACGGCCAGGACATCTTTGATGACATCGATGCCGCCTATGACGGCATCGCCGACGCCATCGCCGCTTTCGAGCGTACCCGTGCCTTCAACAAGTTCACCTCCAAGTTCGACGCGTATCTCGCCGGCAAGGCGAAGCTGACCGCGCAGGAGGAGCGCGGACTGCAACTGTTCGAGGCCGAGGACAAGGGAAACTGCGCCGCCTGCCACCCAACCACGCCCGACCAGGATGAGCACGTGGAGGTCCCGCCACTTCTCACCGACTTCACCTACGACAATCTGGGTGTCCCCAGGAACCCCGCCAACCGCTTCTACAAGATGAAGAAGGAATTCAATCCCGACGGCAGGCAATTCGTCGACAGGGGGCTGGGAGGAGTCGTCGGTCTCGCGACGGAAGAGGGCAAGTTCAAGGTACCCACCCTGCGCAACATCGCGCTGACCGCTCCCTACATGCACAACGGCTACTTCACGACACTGAAGGGCGTGGTGGACTTCTACAACACGCGCGACAGCAAGCCCGTCTGCCCGCAGGAATTCGTCTCGGACGAGCAGGCGATGCGGAAGGGCTGCTGGCCTGCCGCAGAGGTTGCGGCAAACGTCAACAGCGAAGAACTGGGCAATCTCGGCTTGACCGACCAGGAAGTGGGCGACATCGTGGCCTTCATGCAAACGCTGACCGATGGCTGGATGCCAGTGAAGGGCCACTGAGCCGGATGTTCAACCGGAACAGCCCAACGAAATTCCGGATGGTCGCGCATACAATGGACGCCCCGCCATGGGGCGTCCCCATTTATGCTGATGAATTTCGATCCTGACTGCCGTGCCTGCCCCCGCCTGGCGCTTTTTCTCGACGAGGTGCGGTCCCGCCACCCCGACTACCACGCCCGTCCAGTCGCCGCCTTCGGCGACCCGGCACCGAGTCTGCTGATCGTCGGCCTTGCCCCCGGCATGCACGGCGCCAACCGCAGCGGCCGCCCGTTCACCGGCGACTACGCCGGCATCCTGCTGTATGAAACCCTGCACCGCTTCGGCTACGCCAGCGCGCCGCAGTCGGTTTCGGTCGACGACGGCCTGGTGCTGACCGGCTGCCGCATCACCAATGCAGTGAAATGCCTGCCACCGGCCAACAAGCCCGAGCCGGGCGAGATACGCGAGTGCAACCGATTTCTGGCTGCCGAACTGGCCGCGCTGCCCACGCACGCCAGCATCCTGGCGCTGGGCCAGATCGCCCATCAGGCGGTGCTGCGTGCGCTCGGTTTGAAGCTGAAGGACTACCCCTTCGCCCATGCCAGCGACTACCGCCTGCCCGACGGCCGGCGCCTGGTCAGCAGCTACCACTGCTCCCGCTACAATACCCAGACGCGCCGCCTTACCCCGGAGATGTTCGCGGCCGTGTTCGCGAAAATTCGTAGGGCGTGTTAACACCAATTTCACGCCCGCGACGAGGCCGATTCGGGATGCAGGCCGCGAAGCGAGACGCGCCGCAGTGTCGTTCACTGCAAGCCTCTTGCGACAACGGCATGGGCCCGAATAGGCCCGTCCCTCCGGGTTGGCGCGAGAAAGCGCGTCTGCGGCGTTGCGCCACTTGGCAAGGGATGGCCCTTGCCGGCGCGACACGCCTTGCATCCATCGCTTTCTCGCGGCAACGCGGACGCGAAATTGGTGTTAACACGCCCTAAAGGACTGACCATGCCCGTCGTCACTATCAAGCTCGCCGGCAAACTGACCCGCGAGCAGAAGCAGAAAGTCGCCGAGGAAATCACTGCCACCCTGGAGCGCCACGCCGACAAGCCCGCGTCCTACACCTACATCGCGTTCGAGGAACTCCCCGACGAGAACTGGGCCATCGCCGGCAAGCTGCTGGATGAGGAGTGAGTTTTTTGTCCGCGAAGGACGCGAAGTAACACGAAGAAAATCTTCACGCCTTTACCTAGCGACCCTTCGCGTCCTTCGCGGACAAGAGGCTTTCCGGAGATGAGCGTCGACAAGGAATTCCTCGCTTCGCTGCCGACCCTGCCCGGTGTCTACCGCATGATCGACGCGGCCGGTGCGGTTCTCTACGTCGGCAAGGCGAAGGACCTGAAAAAGCGCGTCTCGAGCTACTTCCAGAAAAGCGACCAGAGCCCGCGCATCCGTCTGATGCTGAAGAGCGTCGACCACATCGACACCACGGTGACGCGCACCGAGGCCGAGGCGCTGCTGCTGGAAAACAACCTGATCAAGGGACTCAAGCCGCGTTTCAACATCCTGTTCCGCGACGACAAGTCCTATCCCTATTTGCTGCTGACCGGGCACCGTTTTCCGCGCCTGGCCTACTTTCGCGGCACCCCCAACAAGCGCGATCAGGCGTTCGGTCCCTATCCCAACTCCTATGCGGTGCGCGATAGCATCCAGCTGCTGCAGAAGGTTTTCCAGCTGAGGACCTGCGAGGACACGGTGTTCGCCAACCGTTCGCGTCCCTGCCTGCTGCACCAGATCAAACGCTGCACTGCGCCCTGCGTCGGGCTCATCACCCCGCAAACCTATGCGCGTGATGTCGCCGAGGCCGCCCAGCTACTGCACGGCGAGGCCACCGCACTGACCGAGACGATCACCGAGGAAATGAACGCCGCAGCGGCCGCGCTGGATTTCGAGACCGCCGCGCATCTGCGCGACCGTCTGCGGATGCTGGCGACGGTGCGCGAAAAACAGTTCGTCGACACCACTGGCGGCGAAGCCGATGCCGACGTCGTGGCAGTGGCCGAGGCCGGTGGAGTTATCGCGGTCAATCTGACCATGATCCGCGGCGGCCGGCATCTCGGTGACCGCAGCTTTTTCCCGCAGCACAGCGAAGGTGCGACACCGGCCGAAGCGCTGGAAGCCTTCATCGCCCAGCACTACCTCGACCATCCGGTCCCGGCGCGCATCATGGTGAGCGAAGCCATCGAGAGCGGCACGCTCGAGGCACTGCTGACGCAGCAGGCTGGCAGGAAGGTCATGCTTCAGCATCGCGTCACCGGTGAACGCAAGGTCTGGCTCACCATGGCACAGGCGAATGCACGCCTGTCGGCTGCACGCCGCAGCGCCGACCGCGCCAACCAGTCGCAGCGACTGGCCGCGCTGCGCGAAACACTCGACCTGCCGCAACTGAACCGCATCGAGTGTTTCGACATCTCGCACACCATGGGCGAAGCCACGATCGCATCCTGTGTGGTGTACGAGGGCGACGACCTGAAAAAATCCGACTACCGGCGCTACAACATCAGCGGCATCACCCCAGGCGACGATTACGCCGCGATGCACGCGGCGTTGATCAAGCGCTTTCACAGGAGCGTCGAAGAAAACGGCGTGCTACCCGACCTGCTGCTGATCGACGGTGGCAAGGGTCAGGTGGCGATGGCGGTCGAGGCCATGACCGAACTCGGCCTCGGCGAGGTGCTGCTGCTCGGCGTCGCGAAGGGCGAAGCGCGCAAGCCCGGGCTGGAGACGCTGATCTTCGCCGACGGCCGCGAACTCAGGCTCGCCAAGGACCATCCCGGCTTCCATCTGATCCAGCAGGTGCGCGACGAGGCACATCGCTTCGCCATCACCGGCCACCGCGCCAAACGCGGCAAGAAACGCCTGCAGTCGACCCTGGAAGACATTCCCAACATCGGTCCAAAACGCCGCAAAATCCTGCTCGAACACTTCGGTGGACTGCAGGGCGTGCGCGATGCCGGAGTCGATGCGCTTGCCACGGTGAAGGGTATCAGTCGAGAATTGGCGGAAGAAATCTACCGCGCCCTTCATTGAACACGACAACATGCCGCTCAACCTGCCCAACCTGCTGACCTGGCTGCGCATCCTGCTCATCCCCCTGATGGCCGGCGTGTTCTATCTTCCGGACGGCTGGCTGACTGCGTTCGAGGCCAACCTGACGGGCGCGGCATTGTTCACCATCGCCGCGATTACCGACTGGCTCGACGGCTGGCTGGCACGCAAGCTCGGGCAGACCTCGGCATTCGGCGCCTTCCTCGACCCCGTCGCCGACAAACTGATGGTCGCCGCGGCGCTGATCGTCCTGATCGATCTCGACCGCGTCGCGCCGCTCGTCGCCCTCATCATCATCGGCCGCGAAATCACCATCTCCGCCCTGCGCGAATGGATGGCCAAGGCCGGCAAGTCAGCCAGCGTGGCAGTATCGATGGTCGGCAAGATGAAGACCACCGCGCAGATGGTCGCCATCACTCTGCTGCTCTACTATCAATCGCTGTGGGAACTACCGATCGTGGTCCTCGGCACGGTTCTGATCTGGGTCGCCGCCCTGCTGACCCTGGTTTCGATGGCCTACTATCTGCTGATGGCGGCACGCGCCCTGCAAAAAGCCGCATAAGTATCAAGAAGTGTTGACAGCAAAAACCGAATTCACCATAATGCGCAGCCTTTAGCGCGGGAATAGCTCAGCTGGTAGAGCGCAACCTTGCCAAGGTTGAGGTCGCGAGTTCGAACCTCGTTTCCCGCTCCAAGATTCCGGGGAGAACGCATCGGTTAAACCGCTCGTTTTCCCCTTTTCGTTTAGGTTGTTTGCCAGCCCTGACGCGGCAATCGGCTAGGGCGCGTTAGCAAAGCGGTTATGCACCGGATTGCAAATCCGTGTAGGTCGGTTCGACTCCGGCACGCGCCTCCAGATTCACGGTCCGCTGTCCGTTTCGCCCGGATGGTGAAATTGGTAGACACAAGGGACTTAAAATCCCTCGCCAGCGATGGCGTACCGGTTCGATTCCGGTTCCGGGCACCATCTTCCCTTTCAGTCTGCTTGACCGGGTGATATAATTCCGGCGCTTTATTATTAACACAATGGGCGGTTCGCCCATTTTTTATTTGTGCTGCACCCAATACGATGATGGACCTGTCCGCCCGCCTCGAACCTGTGCTGTCCGGCCTCGGCTACGAGCTGGTCATGCTGGAACGCGCGGGCCGTGGCCTGATGCGGATATTCATCGACAAGCCGGGTGGCGTCACGATTGACGACTGCGTCAAGGTCAGCAATCACCTGACCCACCTGTTCACGGTGGAGAACATCGACTACGACCGTCTCGAAGTTTCTTCGCCGGGCATCGACCGCCCGCTGACGAAGCCGCAGGACTATGAGCGCTTCGCAGGCGAGCAGGTGACGCTGAAGCTGCGGGTGCCGATGGAAAACCGCCGTCGTCTGGTCGGTCAGCTGGTCGGTCTCGAAGCAGACCAGATCAGGCTCCTGGTCGATGGCGCAGAAATAAAGGTTGATTTGAGAAATGTTGACTCTACCCGCCTGAAACCGACGATTTGAGGCCGGGCCCTGGAGCTGGAGGTTGTGATGAGCCGTGAAATGCTGATGCTGGTGGATGCACTGGCGCGCGAAAAAAATGTGGATCGTGAAGTGGTGTTCGAAGCACTCGAGCAGGCGCTCGCCTCGGCTACCAAGAAGCGTTTCAAGGAAGATTCCGATGTGCGCGTGTCGATCGACCGCAGTACCGGCGACTACGAGTCGTTCCGCCGCTGGCAGGTGGTATCCGAGACCGAACTCGAATCCGAGGATTACCAGATCCTGCTGGTGGACGCACGCGACAGCCATCCCGACATCGAACTCGGCGACTATATCGAAGAGCCGCTGGAGAACATCGAGTTTGGCCGCATCGGTGCCCAGGCCGCCAAGCAGGTCATTCTGCAGAAGATTCGCGATGCCGAGCGCGAGCAGATCATCAGCGATTTCCTCGCCCGCAAGGAGCACCTGGTCACCGGCGTGGTCAAGCGCGTCGACCGCGGCAACGCGATCATCGAATCCGGCCGGGTCGAGGGTTTCCTGCATCGCGACCAGATGATCCCGCGCGAGAACCTGCGCGTCGGCGACCGCGTCCGTGCCTACCTGCTGCGCATCGATCGCGGCGCCCGCGGGCCGCAGGTGATGCTGTCGCGCACCGCGCCCGAATTCATCATGAAGCTGTTCGAGCTCGAAGTTCCGGAAATCGAGGAAGGCCTGCTGGAGATCAAGGCCGCCGCGCGTGATCCCGGCCTGCGCGCCAAGATCGCCGTGGTCTCGCACGATCCGCGCATCGATCCGATCGGCACCTGCATCGGCCTGCGCGGCTCGCGCGTCACCTCGGTGACCAACGAGCTTGCCGGCGAGCGCGTCGACATCATCCACTGGTCGGCCGACCCGGCGCAGTACGTCATCAACGCGCTGGCCCCCGCCGAGGTCAGTTCCATCGTGGTGGACGAGGACAAACACAGCATGGACGTGGTGGTCGACGAGGAACAGCTCGCCATGTCCATCGGCCGCGGCGGCCAGAACGTCCGCCTGGCGTCCGAGTTGACCGGTTGGGACCTCAACATCATGACCCGTGAGGCCGCCGAGGAGAAGCAGTCTTCCGAAAGCGAGAAGACCCTCGCCCTGTTCATCGAAAAGCTCGACGTGGACGAGGAAGTCGCGCAAATCCTGGTCGACGAAGGTTTCTCCACGCTCGAGGAAGTGGCCTACGTGCCGCTCAACGAGATGCTCGAAATCGAGGCTTTCGACGAAGCACTGGTCAACGAACTGCGCAACCGCGCCCGCAATGCCCTGCTGACCGCCGCCATCGTCGGTGAGGAAGAGGTCGAAGCGTCAGCAGGTGACCTGCTTTCGCTCGAAGGCATGGATGCCGAGA
Source organism: Thiobacillus sp. (assembly GCA_049283775.1). Taxonomy (GTDB): domain Bacteria; phylum Pseudomonadota; class Gammaproteobacteria; order Burkholderiales; family Thiobacillaceae; genus Thiobacillus. The sequence goes on along the minus strand of JBAPWR010000444.1, from coordinate 2,556 downwards.
CTGCACGCACCCTCGCCACCAAGGGCATCCACACCACCGAAGACCTGGCCGAGCTGGCCGTCGACGAGCTGGTTGAAATGGCCGAAATGGATGAGGCGCGCGCCAAACAATTGATCATGGACGCACGCGCGCCCTGGTTTGCCGAAGGCTAAGAGGACTGCATGAACGTCGAACAATTCGCCCAGGAACTCAAACTTCCCCCCCAGCTGCTGCTTGAACAGCTGAAGGCGGCTGGTGTCACCAAGCAGGATGCTGCCGACGACGTGACCGAGGCTGACAAGGCACACCTGCTCGACTACCTGCGCAAGATGCATGGTGGCGGAGCTGAAGCCGGCAAGACCAAGATCACCATCACCCGCAAGCAGACCGGCGAGATCCGCAAGACCGACAGCACTGGCAAGTCGCGCACCATCCAGGTGGAAGTGCGCAAGAAGCGCACCTATGTGAAGCGCGAGGTGGGTGCGGCTGCTGAAACCCCGCTGGTCGAGGAAGCCGCCGCGCCGGTGGCAGCCGCGCCGGCAGTCGAGGAAGTGGTTCAGCCCGTACCCGAACCGGTGGTCGAAGCAGCGGTTGCCGCACCCGTACCGGAGCCCGAGGCCGAAGCCCCTGCCGCCGAGCCTGTCGAGGCGGCTCCTGCCGAAGTCGCGCCGGCCGAGGCGACAACCGAAAAGGCACCGGTGGTCAAGAAAACCACCCGGGTGAAGAAGGCATCGATCCTCAACGAAGCCGAAATCAAGGCTCGCGAGGAAGAAGCCCGCCGTCACCAGGCGCTGATCGACCGCCAGATCGAGGAGATCAGACTCAAGCAGGAACGTGAGACCCTGCGCAAGCAGGCCGAAGCCGCGCGCGAAGCGGCCAAGCTGGCTGAAGCGCAGAAAGCCGCGGCACCTGCCGCGCCCAGCGCGACCACGCTGCACAAACCCGACAAGCCCGCCGCCGGCAAGGGCGACAAAAAGCCTGTCAAGAAAGCCGAAGGCGCCTGGAAAGACGACGCCGCACGCCGCAAGGGCGGCCTCAAGACCCGCGGCGGCGCCGCACCCGATACCGGCTGGCGCGGCCGCAAGGGCAAGCACAAGGGCGGTCATGAGGAGAGCACGTTCGTCGCACCCACCGAGCCGATCGTCCGTGAAGTGCTGGTGCCGGAAACCATCACCGTGGCCGAACTGGCCCACAAGATGTCGGTCAAGGCCGCCGAAGTGATCAAGACCCTGATGAAGATGGGCAGCATGGTGACCATCAACCAGGTCCTGGACCAGGACACCGCCCTCATCATCGTCGAGGAAATGGGCCACATCGGCAAGCCTGCGGCGCTGGATACCCCGGAAGCCTTCCTGCAGGAGACCGGCGTCAGCGTGGAACACAACGAGATTCCGCGTCCGCCGGTGGTCACCGTGATGGGCCACGTCGACCACGGCAAGACCTCGCTGCTCGACACCATCCGCCGCACCCGCGTCGCCAGCGGCGAAGCTGGTGGCATCACCCAGCACATCGGCGCCTATCACGTCGAGACCGAAAAGGGCGTGATCACCTTCCTCGACACCCCCGGTCACGAAGCGTTTACCGCTATGCGTGCCCGCGGCGCCAAGGCCACCGACATCGTGGTGCTGGTGGTGGCGGCCGACGATGGCGTCATGCCGCAGACGATCGAAGCAGTCCACCATGCCAAGGCTGCCGAAGTACCGCTGGTAGTCGCGGTGAACAAGATCGACAAGCCGGATTCCAATCCCGAGCGGATTCGCCAGGAGCTGGTGGCACAGGGCGTCACTCCGGAAGAATGGGGCGGCGATACCCAGTTCATCGAGGTCTCGGCCAAGGCCAACACCAACATCGACAAGCTGCTCGACGCGATCCTGCTGCAAGCCGAAGTGCTGGAGCTCAAGGCCCCGGCCGACGGCCCCGCCAAAGGCATCGTCATCGAAGCCCGCCTGGACAAGGGCAAGGGACCGGTCGCGACGCTGCTGGTGCAATCCGGCACCCTGCGCCGCGGCGACATGGTGCTGGCCGGACAGGTTTTCGGCCGCGTGCGCGCCATGCTCGACGAATCGGGCAAGACGGTGAACGAAGCCGGCCCGTCGATTCCGGTCGAGATCCAGGGCTTGTCCGACGTGCCGCAGGCTGGCGAGGACATGATGGTGCTGCCGGACGAGCGCAAGGCGCGCGAAATCGCGCTGTTCCGTCAGGGCAAGTTCCGCGACGTGCAACTGGCCCGGAAGCAGGCGGCCAAGCTCGAATCCATGTTCGAGCAGATGGGCGAGGGCGAAGTGCAGCAACTGCCGATCATCCTCAAAGCCGACATGCAGGGCTCGTACGAAGGTCTGGCGCACGCTCTGGGCAAGCTGTCGACCGACGAGTTCAAGGTCAACATCATCCACAGCGGCGTGGGTGCGATCACTGAATCCGACGTCAACCTGGCGCTCGCATCCAAGGCGGTGCTGATCGGCTTCAACGTGCGTGCCGATGCCTCGGCACGCAAGCTGGCCGAGTCCAGCGGCGTCGATATCCGCTACTACAACATCATCTACGAAGCAGTGGACGAGGTAAAAGCAGCGCTATCCG
>JBAPWR010000443.1:0-7748 GCA_049283775.1 Thiobacillus sp. | reverse complement strand
GTTTTAATGTAGATTTTTTTCATGGGGAGTGCCGGGGCAGTGGGTAGACTGGGGGCGGGAATTGTGCTGCCGCTTTGATCAAAGCGGCAGCGCAAATAAAGAAACTGGTGGTGATGAGTGGACTTGAACCACCGACCCCCGGATTATGAATCCGATGCTCTAACCGACTGAGCTACATCACCCTTGGAGCAGAATTTCCGGCCACGGAGCTTTGCCGAAAAGTCGCGCATTTTAGCCGATGCCGGGACCTGCTGTCAAAGCGTGCAAACGCCCGCTGAAAGCACGCATCCATCAGCCGAGTCGGGCCGCAAACAACTCCACACACCTGATAGCGGATTCCATCCTATTGCGGGCGCAACCTGGCCAGTTCGTCGAGCAGGCTGATCACCAATTCACGTCCCAGCGGTCCCATCCCCGCAACCAGTTGGTCGGCGTCGCGCTCGCCGTTGACCAGCCGGCGCATCCGTCCGCCCAGCAGGGCCATATCGCCGCCGGCTTTCATCATCTGCTCGGCCATGTTGGCGAGTACTGACATCGCCTGCGCGTCGCCACGCGCCGAGGCGTCGATCAGCGCGGCTAGGCCAGGGGCGGCGGCGCTGCCATCCGGCTGGCTGTCCAGAGGTGGCAGGGTCGCAGGGTTGTCGAGCCCGCGCAGGACGGCATCGAGCAGGATGCCGTCTTCCTCGTCCAGCCCGAGCTTGATCGAGGGGTCGCGGCGGCCGTCGATGACGTGGCGCAGTGCACCAACCAGCCGCGCCCAGCCGGCCTGCTCCGCCGCGTCGAGCTGCTTCATCAGCTCGGGCAACTGGCTGCGATCACGCAGGGCGTTGACTACGGTATGGATGAAAGCGGCATGAACGCGCAGGACTTGTTCGACTGCTGGGGGAAGCTGGGCCATATATGCGGTGAAGGGTGAAGGGTGAAGGGTGAAGGGTGAAGGGTGAAGGGTGAAGGGTGATCAGGATTTTCCGGTCAGGCAAACGAATTGGCAACAACGGACTCTCGCGGGACATTTTCGATTTGCCAGTGAGCGCTTGCCCACGCCAGCAGCTCGGCCGGGCCAACGCCGTGCAGGTCACCCGGCGGTGGATGCCCAAGCGCGCCCAGCGCCTGCGCCAGGACCTCACTCTGGTCGGTCAGGGAGAGCGCTGGCGCCAGCGTCTGCTTGGACAGCTTCTGCCCGGCGGGGTTGGTCATCAGCGGGACATGGGCATAGGCCGGCGTCGGCAGTCCGAGCAGGCTTTGCAGATAGATCTGGCGCGGCGTGTTCCACAGCAGGTCGGCACCGCGAACGACATGGGTGATCCCCTGGAAGGCATCATCCACCACCACCGCCAGCTGGTAAGCAAACAGGCCGTCAGCGCGCTTGACGATGAAATCACCGACTTCGCGGGCGACATTCTGCTGCAGTTCGCCGTGGACGCGATCCAGAAAGTGGGTACTCACATCCTGCGAGAACACCCGCCAGGAATGCGCAGTCTTTCCAGACCGCGAACGCAGACGGCAGGTTCCGGGATAAATGATTTCTCCCTCGGCATTGCGCGGCGCCTGCGCAAGCTGGCTGCGGCTGCAGGTGCAGGGAAATACCGCGCCCTGTGATCGCAGCACATCCAGTGCGGCCGCATAGGCGTCATCACGCTGCGACTGGTAGAGCACCGCTTCGTCCCAGGTCAATCCATAGGCTTCCAGCTGGCGCAGGATGGTATCGGCGGCAGCCGGTTCGCAGCGAGGGCGATCGAGATCTTCCATCCGCACCAGCCAGCGCCCACCCGCCGCGCGGGCGTCGAGCCAGCTCGCCAGCGCGGCAACCAGCGAGCCAAGATGCAATGGGCCAGTAGGAGAAGGCGCGAAGCGCCCGACATAGGGTGCGGAACTCACCCGGCAATTATGCCGCGCGCAGCACCCCTTCCGGATGCAGGGTTTGATACAGCGCAACGACGGCCTCGCACATGCGTGCCTCGCTCCAGGTCGCAGCATAGGCCTTGCCCACCGCCCCCAGCGCCTCAGCCGCGGTGCGATCGGCCAACAGGGGTATCAGTACCCGCGCGAATCCCTCGACATCGTCCGGGGCGATACGGCAGCCAGCGCCTTCCTTCAGCACATCCCGGGTTCCCATTTCCGCCAGTCCGACCACCGGCACGCCGAGCGCCATCGCCTCGAGCAGCACCAGGCCCTGAGTCTCGGTCTTGGATGCGAACACGAAAACATCCGCCGCACAGTAGCAGGACGGCAGTTCGGTCCGGCGTTCGAGATAACCGACGAAGCGCACGTTGGCGCCGAGACCGCGTTTGGCCACGGCGCGTTCCAGCGACGGACGCGCGGGCCCTTCGCCGGCGATGACGAGCAGCACATCGGGCTGGTCGCGGCGCACCTGTTCGGTCACGCTCAGCAGAAAATCCAGATTCTTCTCGAACGCCACCCGCCCGACATAAGCCATCACCGGTCGTTCCGCGACGATGCCATGGCGGGCACGGAATGCCGCCCCATCGCAATAGGCGAAGTCGGCGAGGTTGAGCCCGGTGGGAATGATGTGGATGGGGCTGCTCACGCCGTACTCCAGCAGCGTCTGCCTCATCGCCGACGATGGGGCAACCACGGCGCTGACGCCGTCGCACTCCTTGCGCGAGATCATCCGTGCCGCAGCCGCCAGCCATTTTTTCGGCAGGAACGGCAGGTAATGGTGGGAGTATTCCTCGAACAGCGTGTGGTAGGTCTCGACGCAGGGCAGGCCATGCTTGCGCGACCAGCGCACCCCGGCGCGATGTGCCAGAAACGGCGTATGAATGTGGACCAGGTCGAAGTCGGCAGGATCGAACTCATCCAGTGCGGCGGCCAGCGCACGCGGATGCATCAGCCGGTCTTCCGGATCGCGTGGAATCTGCCAGCCCGGGACACGCACGATGCCGGCTTCCGCTGTGGCCCCCGGATAATCCGGCACCACCAACAGGCTTTCATGCCCGGCCTCCGCCAGCGCCTGGCGCAAGGTCTGGATCGAGGTCGACACCCCGTTGACGCGTGGGAAATACACGTCGGACACCATCAGGATACGCACGCCGGACTCCGCCTTGGACAATGCCTGCGTTGTATTGCATGGCGGTTACAGCTTGATGACACGCTGTAACGACTCAGGCCCGGGCCCCGGTGCCGGCCTGCTTCCGATACACAACACCGGGGACTTAACCGAAGCCTTACTCGGGTGCGTAGGCCAGCTCGATGACGCCGCCGCGACCCGGGGTCTGGTAACCATGAACCAGGACATAATCCTTGTCCAACAGGTTGTGCAACTTGAGGCCAAGCTTCCAGTCATGAGCCGGCCTCCAGCCGAAGCTTGCATTCAGCACCGCATACCCCGGAACAGTGGTGCGGACGAATTCCGTTACATGCAAATCCGGATGCGGCCCCGACGCCAGAACCTCGGCACGCCAGTTGAAATTGCCTTCCACCTGGCCGATGGAGACGCTGCCGAAGGATCTTGCCCGGCGCAATAGTGCTTCACCGGTCTGCATGTCCTCAGGATCTTGCAGCGTCAGTGCGACACGGCCGTCCACGCCGGCGAGCCGTCCACTCCAGGAAAACTCCAGACCACGGTTACGGGCCTCGTCGAGATTTTCGAGTGTGTTCGACTCGGGCACGATCAGGTTCCGGGTTCGTGTTTCAAACAGGGTGGCACGCGCTAATCCGAGGCTGCCATTGAAGGTAATCCCGAACTCGGCACTCCTGGCCCGTTCCGGCTCGAGGTCAGGGTTGCCCACGTACCAGGGCGCGAAAGCCATCGTATAGAGTTCGTTGAAAGTCGGCGCCTTGAATGCTGTCGAGTAGCTTGCGGACACCCGCCACTGCGGCGTGATCCGATAACCGTAGCCGACAAGGCCGGTGGTGGTTGCGTCAAAATCACTGTAGTCGTCGTAGCGCAGGTTGAACTGCAAGTCGTGCGCATCCACGGCTCCCACATAGCCCGCGACCAGACTTCCCACCCGCCGGGAATCCTCGCTGTATGACTGGTTGCTGTCGAGGTCCTGCCATAGCCCTTCGACGCCAAGCATCATGCTGCCGAGGCTGGCTTCGATCCGGTTGCTCCAGGCAACTTGCCGATTGCGGGTCTCGAATCGGTCAGTCGGCAGGCCATCGAGATCGGAACTCAGGTCATCCGTTCCATGTGAGAGCTGAACCCTGCTTCGCCAATTCCGGGTGATCCGGTTATCGCTGAACAGGCTCAGGGCGGTCAGGGTCTGCTCGCTGTGATTCTGGAAACTGCCGTCGAACTCGGTGTCCCCGCGGGTCTGCATCGCGGTCAGACCGATTTCCTGGTCCTCGGCGAGGAGGTGTGACAACGTAAAATTTAACGTGGTGTTGCGGTAGTCGTCCTCATCGACGTCGGACGGATCAAAGCTGAAATAGGGTCCGGGGATATAGTCCTCGATCACACTTGAAAACCCGCCCGATCGGGTGCCCACCGCGCCGAAACGCACACGCGTATTGCCCAGTTCTCCGCCCAGCGAAAATGCCAGCTTGCGGTATTCGTCGGTTCCCGCCGCCACCCCGGCGGCGGCCTTGATTTTCCCTTGCCCACGCCGGGTGAAGATCTGCACCACCCCGCCGATCGCTTCAGAACCATAAACGCTGGAAACATTGCCGCGAACGATCTCGATCCGTTCGATTTCATCAAGCATGATCTGGTCGATGGCGGTCGCGCCGGTAGTCACCGAGTTGACACGCACGCCGTCGATCAGCACCAGCACATGATCGGACTCCGATCCACGAATGCGTATGGCGCTCTGCGCCCCGAGCCCGCCGGTCTGTGCAATTTCCACGCCGGACTCCTGGCGCAGCAGGCTCGGCAAATCCGTCGCGCTCGATGATTTGATATCGGCCCGCGTGATGACGCTTGTGTGCTGCAGCGGGGCCGCCAGCTTTTGCGACAGTCGGGTCGGCGTGACAACGATGGTTTCGCCAACGAATTCCGGGAGGTTGTCCGCATGAGCGAATGCGATGAAGGCTGCGCCCAGGGAAAGCGCAAGAATGGCACGACGCATGGCAAATTCCGATTGAGCGCCTGGGTCCCCGCAGGCGCGTTGCACGATCCGCTGCCGTTTTCACGGCAGGGTTCAGGCCGGTATCCGGGCTCGCGCATGAGGCGTTTCGCCTTCCCGTCTAGCGACAGTGGCGGAGTGAAACGCCGTACGACAACGCTTACCGTTGCGGGGGCAGCACAGGCCTGGCGGTTTTATGACCGCGCACCTGTTTCCCGTTTGACCCGTGCGTGTTGAGGTTCGCACAGGCACCTGAAAGCGGGCATTTTAACCGCAACAGAGCGACCACGGTTGGATGAGCCATCGTCGCAGCAAGCCACCCCTCACCCACGATTGACCGCCCGGAATTCGCCCCCTATAGTTGCCGCCATGCAAGCCGAACTCGACACGCTGGAAGCCAAAATCCGTCAGGTAGCTGATTTGTGCCAAAGTCTGCGACGCGAGAATATTTCCTTGCGCCAGCAACTGCTTACCGCACAGCAGGAAAACAAGCAGATGAACACGCGTCTCGACGCTGCAAAAACCCGCCTCCAGGCCCTGCTAGACCAACTTCCGGAAGACGCCTGATGGCCTCGCCCCGCTCGATCGAAATCCACATTCTCGGACGTGCCTATAAGGTCGCCTGCACGCGCGAGCAAGAGCCCGCATTGATCGCGGCAGCTGATTATCTGGATGAAAAAATGCGCGAGATCCGCGAAGGCAGCAAGGTCATCGGCGCAGAACGAATCGCGATCATGGCCGGCTTGAACCTGGCGCATGACCTGCTGACCCATGGAGGCGGCGCCCTCATCGAAAACGCTCGCGTTCGAGTCAACCATTGCAGCGCCCTGCTCGATTCAGTGCTGGAAGATCAGGACAAACTCTTCTAAACTTGTCCTCGTTCCCTGCGGTGTTCGAGGCTGGTTGCTATTTCTCTGAACCAATGCATACGTGCAAGGCTGCGGTCTATTCCGATGCGGGTGTGCGCGTGACACGTCTCATGTGCCCGATGCATCTTTGAACGCGGCCATCTTGAACCCCGGTTCAAGAGTCCGCAGCCAGTCACGGCACAGGCGGGGAGCCTTACTCATATATGAACAAAAACTCGCTGCGGCGCCAGTTGCGTGCCGCACGCAATGCCCTCGATCGCGATACGCGCAAGCATGCCGGAAGAAATGCCAGCCGCCTCGCGCTGCGCCTTGGGCTGTTGTTGCGTGCCAGGCGTATCGGATTCTATCTTCCGCACAACGCCGAATTCGACGTCACCCCCCTGCTCAACCAGGCCTTGTGGATGAAGCGGGATTGCTATCTGCCGGTCATCCCCCGGCGCAAGGCGCAGGCCATGCGCTTCGCCCTGATCCATGATCGTCATGTCATGCAGCCAAACCGGTACGGCATCCACGAGCCTCAGGATGCCCGGCCATTGCGCGCCCGCCAGCTCGATCTGCTGTTCGTTCCGTTGGTGGGGTTTGACGATGAGGGATATCGTCTGGGCATGGGGGGCGGCTATTACGATGCCACGCTCGCTTATCAGGGGCGGCGCTGCCATTGGAGAAAGCCGAGGCTGATCGGCGTGGGATTCGAATGCCAGCGGGTTGCGAAGCTTCCGCATGACCCCTGGGACCGGCCGCTGGATGCCGTGTTGACCGAGCGGCGACTCTATCGCTTCAATTCCGGCAATCAGTAGCGCTGAATCGGTGCCCTGAATACAGACTGTTTGGTGGTGGGTGTTGCTCCCTTGCCGCTTTGCTGATCGGGAAGGCGCATCCAGTTGATACAGGTATTGGGATCGAGCCAGTTCTGAACTGGCTTGATCATGCGGCCATCGGCCGTGGCCTTGATCCATTCCATGGGCGTTGCAGGGTTCATCACGGCGATCGCGGGCATGAAAAATTGCGGGTCGTTCATCGAGTCCATCCAGCGCTTGGCCTTCTTGGGATCAAGGGTGCGGCTGAGCAGGGCTCGCTGAAACCGCGGGTCGATGGATGCATAAAACCAGTCGGCAAACATCTGCGGGTCAGCCAACTGCGAGAAATTCTTGAAGGCACCTGGCTTGCTGGCGTGCTCCATTGCCTTCAGCCAGACCTCCGGGTTCGTACTCATCACCAGCGCGGCCACAAACAGTTCCGGCTCGCTCATGGCATCCGCCATGTCCAGCGCCTTTTGCGGATGCCGGACAAAACTCATATTGCTGCTCATGTCCAAAAGCCGTTCGATGTTGCGTGTCTGGGCATCGAGCGCGCGCTCTCCCTGTGCCAATGCGGTGCTTGCACAGCAGATCAGCATCACGGACAGCAAGTTATTGAGCAGTATCTTCACTTACAGCTATCTAGGTTGTCGCGAATTTTAGAAACGAAGAAGCCCCCGGCGTCATGCCGGGGGTTATCCAGTCCAGCTCTGCTATCGAAATTACTGGGCAGCAGGGGCAGCCGGAGCCGCAGCAGGTGCAACAACCGGAGCCATGATGGTCATGGGATTGAAGCCCTGCAGCATCTGATTATAGGTGGCGGGATCGATGAAAGAACCCATCGTGCCGTAGGTCTGCGGGTTGGCGGCAGCGCCCATCCAGTTGGTATAGAGAGCCGGGTTCAGCGGCATCATCATGGCATTCATGGCCTGGGGACTCATGGGCGCCATCATCCAGTTGGCGTACATGCCGGGATTCAGGGCCTGCATGCCGGTCGACAGAAGGCGGGGATCCATCGGGGCCATCATCCACTTCATGTACAGGTTGGGGTT
>JBAPWR010000442.1:0-3262 GCA_049283775.1 Thiobacillus sp. | reverse complement strand
GTATTCGCCGCTGCCGCCTCGCTGGCCGAAGCCGGCATCGGCTCGCGCATCGTCGCCGTGGTCAATCCGCGCCGCCTGTATCGTCCCAGCGACGTGCTGTGGAACAGCGTGTCGGAACCCGACAGCCGCTTCATGGATGACGCCGCGTTCAAGTCGATGTTCCATGGCGACGCGCTGCTCGGCGTCACCGGTGGCCCGTCGGCCCCGCTCGAGCCGGTGCTGCTGCGCAGCCAGGCCGCGCAGCGCGACGTGTTCTGCTGGAAGCGCGGCGAAACCACCGCCAACCCGCAGCAACTGTTCGACTTCAACGGCATGAACGCGCAGGCGATGCATGATCGTGCGCTGGCGATACTGGCGATTGGCAATTAATTCATCGCGAAGGACGCGAGGGAACGCTAAGGCAACCGGACAATCGCTTGATTTCTCCATCTCCCGGTGGAATCGATCTGCGCTCGGGTTTTGCTTTTCCCTTCGCGCTCCTTCGCGTCCTTCGCGGTAAAAAAGGTTTTTTATCATGAACCCGAAAATCATCGTTCTCGACGACGATCCCACCGGCTCGCAGACGGTTCATTCCTGTCTGCTGCTGACGCGCTGGGATGTCGCCACGCTTAGATCGGCACTGGCCGACTCCGCGCCGCTGTTCTTCGTCCTCACCAACACGCGCGGCATGGATGCGGCGCGCGCCGCGGCGGTGACGCGCGAGGTCTGCGTCAACCTCAAGGCCGCGCTCGCCGATTACGCTGGCCCGGTGCTGTTCGTGTCGCGCTCGGACTCGACCCTGCGCGGGCACTACCCGGTGGAAACCGATGTGATGGACGAGGTGCTCGGACCGTTCGACGCGACGCTGCTGACGCCAGCATTCTTCGAGGGCGGGCGCATCACGCGTGACAGCACACACTACCTGATCGTCGACGGCAAGCCGGTGCCGACGCACGAGACCGAGTTCGCCCGCGACTCGGTGTTCGGCTACCGCACCGCCTATCTACCGGACTACGTCGCGGAGAAAACCGCCGGCCGCGTCGCTGCAGATTCGGTGCGACGGCTGACGCTCGCCGACCTGCGCAGCGGCCAGGCGGACGCGTGGCTGGAGCAAATGCACGACCAGGCAGTCGGCGTGATCGATGGCGAAACGCGCGAGGATTATCAGGTCTTCGCCGATGCCGCATTGAAAGCGGCTGCCGCTGGCAAGCGTCTGCTGTTCCGCAGCGCGGCCTCGCTGCTCACCGCGCTGGCGAAGCTGCCGCCGCAGCCGGTGCCGGCCGAAACCTTCGCCACCCTGGTACGCGACATGCGACCCGGCGCGGTCATCGTCGGCTCGCATGTCGCCAAGACCACCGCGCAGCTCGGTGCGTTGCTGAAGGAACACGGCGTGATCGGCCTGCCGCTCGACGTCGCCCGCCTGCCGGGCGCGCGCACGGCGGTGGTCGACGAACTGACGGCAAGCATCGCCCACGCCCATGCGCGCGGCCTCACCCCCGTGGTTTTCACCAGCCGCGCCGAGCTGACATTCTCCAGCGTGGCGGAACGCCTGGCTTTCGGCGAGTCCGTATCGGGCACCCTGATGGACGTGGTGAAAAGGCTGCCGACGACGCTCGGTTTTCTCATCAGCAAGGGCGGCATCACGTCCAACGACGTGCTGTCGACCGGCCTGGCGCTGACCGCGTCGCGCGTGCTGGGGCAGATCCTGCCCGGGGTCACCGTGGTGCAGACCCCGCCCGGGCATCGCCTGCCGGAGATTCCGGTGGTGATCTTCCCCGGCAACGTCGGTGGCGACGGTGCGCTGGCCGAAGCCTACCGGCGACTCGCACCCTCGCACGCAAAGTCTGGCCCGGCTAAACTGGCAGCCTGAAAAAGACAGGCGATCCCGCATGCTCACTCCGACCTTCCTCGCCGAATTGCGCAAACTGCTGCCCGCGCATTGCGTGCTGCATGAACGCGAGGACCTGCTGCCGTTCGAGACCGACGGTCTGGCAGCCTATCGCAACACCCCGGACGTGGTGGCGATTCCCGAGGACGAGGCGCAGGTCGCGGCCGTCCTGCGACTTTGCCATCAACACCAGGTGGCGGTGGTGGCACGCGGCGCCGGCACCGGACTTTCCGCGGGTGCGCTACCGGTCGACGGTGCGGTGCTGCTGGTCCTGGCCAAGCTCAACCGCATCAAGTCCGTCGATCCGCTGGCACGTACCGCCGTGGTCGAGCCCGGGGTGCGCAACCTGGCGATTTCCGAAGCCGTCGCACAGCACAAGCTCTATTACGCGCCCGACCCGTCCTCGCAGATCGCCTGCTCGATCGGCGGCAACGTTGCGGAAAACTCCGGCGGCGTGCATTGCCTGAAATACGGTCTCACTGTGCACAACATCCTCAAGTTGCGCGCCTGGACCATAGCCGGGGAACTGCTGGAGATCGGCAACGACGCACTCGATGCACCCGGTTACGACCTGCTGGCGCTGCTCACCGGATCGGAAGGCATGCTGGCGGTGATCACCGAAGTCACCGTCAAGCTGCTGCCGCGCCCGCAGCGGGCGCAGGTGGTGCTGGCAAGCTTCAACGACGTCGCCCGGGCCGGCGCCGCGGTCGGCAACATCATCGCCGCCGGCGTCATTCCCGCCGGACTGGAGATGATGGACCGGCTCGCCATCCAGGCTGCCGAGGCTTTCGTCCACGCCGGCTATCCGCTCGACTGCGAGGCGCTGCTGCTGTGCGAGGTCGACGGCGTCAACGAGGAGGTCTCGGACGACATCTTCACCGTGCGCAAGGTGCTCGAGGCTTCCGGTGCGATCGAGATCCGCACCGCCGAGAGCGAAGACCAGCGCCTCCGGTTCTGGGCCGGGCGCAAGGCCGCCTTCCCTGCCGTCGGCCGCCTCGCGCCCGACTACTACTGTATGGACGGCACCATCCCCCGCGGCGCCTTGCCTCAGGTCCTGCAGCGCATCAGCGAAATGAGCGCCGAGTTCGGCCTTGCCGTCGCCAACGTGTTCCACGCCGGCGACGGCAACCTGCATCCGCTGATCCTGTTCGACGCCAACACGCCGGGTGAACTCGCCAGGGCCGAAGATTTCGGCGGCAAGATCCTCGAGCTGTGCGTCGAGGTCGGCGGCACCATCACCGGCGAGCACGGCGTCGGACTTGAAAAGATCAAGCAGATGTGCACGCAATTCGCCACCCCGGAACTGACCCGCTTCCACGAGGTGAAGGCCGCGTTCGACCCCGACCGCCTGCTCAACCCCGGCAAGGCCGTGCCCGAACTGCACCGCTGCGCCGA
>JBAPWR010000441.1:0-3794 GCA_049283775.1 Thiobacillus sp. | reverse complement strand
CCTCTACGGCGATGAGGTTGGACAGCGCGGTCAGGCTGCCGTCCTGCCCGCGCACATAGAGACTGGAGAGGCTCTGCGGGGTGGCGCGCGATGCGGGGTCGAGCTGGACGATGACTTCGTACTGCTCGCCCTCGCGCTTGAAACGGGTGACCTCGCGGCCGCCCAGCATGCTCTCCAGGGTACGGCCGATGGTGTCGACGCCGATGCCCATCTGCGCGACCTTGTCACGGTTGATGTCGATCTTCAGTTGCGGCTTGTTGAGCTTGAGGTCGGAATCGGCGTTGGCCAGCCCGGGGTATTCGCGCACCTTGGCCATCAATGCCTCGACCGCCGTGTTCAGCTCGGCGTAGCTGGGGGCCTGGACCACGAACTGCAGCGGCGGGTTGCGGAAGTTCTGCCCCAGCGAGGGCGGGTTGATCGGGAAGGCCAGCACCCCCGGCATGCCCATGAACATCTGCGGACCGAGTCCTGCGGTGATCTCCATCTGGCTGCGCTCGCGTTCCTCCCAGGGATCGAGCATCACGAACGAGAGCGCGGTATTGACCGGGTTGGGTCGCTCCAGGCCGGGGGCGACGACGACGAAGGCGGTGCGGATTTCAGGCACGCTCTGATATAGACCCTCGAGCTGGCGCGCGTAGCCGTCGGTGTACTCCATGGTCGAGCCCTCGGGCGCCAGCATGAAGCCGATGAAGAAACCGCGGTCCTCGGTCGGCGAGAGTTCGGATTTGAGCGATTTCAGCAGGCCGAAGGCGGCCACCGCGACCAGCACGAATACGCCTGCGACGATCAGCGGGTGCCGCACGACGCGGGTGAGGGCGCGGGTATAGCCATGGTTGAGGCCATTCAGCATCCGCTCGCCGAAGTTGAAGAATGCGCCATGGCGGGTTTCGTGGCGCAGCATCCTGCTCGCCATCATCGGCGTCAGCGTCAGCGCGACGAAGCCGGATACCAGAACCGCCGCCGCGACGGTCAGGGCGAATTCGGTGAACAGCTTGCCGGTGTTGCCCTCGGCGAAGGCCAGCGGGGCGAATACCGCGGCCAGGGTCAGGGTCATCGCCACCACCGCGAAACCGATTTCCTTGGCGCCCTTGATCGCCGCCTCGAACGGCGCCATGCCTTCCTCGATGTGGCGATAGATGTTTTCCAGCATGACGATGGCGTCGTCGACCACCAGGCCGATCGCCAGTACCAGCCCCAGCAGGGTCAGCACGTTGATGGTGAAGCCCATCGCGTAGAGGAAGATGAAGGCGCCGATCAGCGACACCGGGATGGTGACGAAAGGAATCAGCGTCGCGCGCCAGTTGCGCAGGAACAGGAAGATTACGCCGACCACCAGCACCATCGCCTCGGCCATGGTCTTGTAGACGGCGTCGATCGACTTTTCGATGAAGATCGAGCTGTCGAAGCCGATCTGCAACTGCATGCCCTCGGGCAGGTTCGCCTGCAACCGCGGCAGCTCGGCCTTGACCGCCTGTGCCACCGCCAGCGTGTTGGCGGTCGACTGCTTGACGATGCCCAGGCCCACCGCGGCGCGGCCGTTGACGCGGACGATGTTGCGCTCGTCCTCGGCGCCGATTTCGGCACGTCCCAGGTCGCCGAGGCGCACCAGCACGCCGTCGCTGTCGCGGATGATGATGCGTTCGAATTCTTCCGGGGTTTTCAGGTCGGTTTCGGCCAGCACGGTGAATTCGCGCATCCGGCTTTCGATCCGGCCGGAAGGCAGTTCGGTGTTCTGGCTCCTCAGTGCGTTTTCCACATCCTGCACCGTCACCCCGAGCGCGGCCATGCGTTCCGGATCGAGCCAGATGCGCATGGCGTAGCGGCGCGCGCCGCCGATGATGACGCTGGCGACGCCGGGCAGGGTTTTCAGCTGGTCGGCCACAATGCGGTCGGCGTAGTCGGTGATCTCCAGCGGCGACTGGCGGTCGCTGGAAAAGGCCAGCCAGATGATGGCCTGGGCGTCCGCCTCGATCTTCGCCACCACCGGATCGCTCGACTCGTCGGGCAGCACGCCGCGCACCCGGGCCACGCGGTCGCGTACATCGTTGGCCGCCGCCTCGGGATCGCGCGACAGGATGAACTCGACGGTGATCTGGCTGACCTCTTCGCGGCTCACCGACTTGATGGTGCGGATGCCCTCGATGCCGGACAGCGAGTCCTCGAGCGGGTCGGTGATCTGGCTTTCCATCACCTCGGCCGAGGCGCCTGGATAGACGGTGCGTACCGACACCACCGGGGCGTCGATGTTGGGATATTCGCGTACCGGCAGGCGGTCGAAGGCGATCAGGCCGATCAGCACGATGAGCAGGCTCATCACCGTGGCAAGAACAGGGCGGCGGATGGAGATGTCGGAAAGGATCATTTTGTCGGGAAGCCAGTCGTGCCGGTCACAGCATGGGGATAAATGAAGTCAGGGAAAATGCCGCGGCCGGATGCTTGCCTGTTTCGTCGCAGCGGCTCAACGCCCGGCAGGTTTGCCCGCCTGCATCTGCTTCATCCGCTGCGCCGCCTGCTCCAGCGTTACCACCGGCACACCGGGGCGCAGCTTGATCTGGCCATCCAGCACGATCGTTTCGCCGGTCTTGAGGCCCTCGACCACCTCCACCCGCCCGGGTTCGCGACGGCCGAGCTTGACCGGGCGCAGGTCGGCTTTGCCGTCGACCACGGCGAACACGAAGTTGCCGTCAGCGCGCGGCACGATGACCTGCTCCGGCACCCAGATCGCGCTGGTCTTTCCGCCCAGGTCGGCGCTGACGCGGGCAAACATGCCCGGCCTGAGGACGTTGCCCGGGTTGGCGATGCGGGCGCGCACCCGCATGTTGCGGCTGGCGGAATCGATCACCGGGTCGATGGCATGGACCGTGCCGCTGAAGGTCTGGCCCGGCAGCGCATCGACGGTTACCTTGACCGGCAGGCCGATACGCACGCGGGTGATGAATATTTCCGGTACCGGCACTTCCAGCTTGAGGCGGCTCAATGCGTCGAGACGAACGATATCGTCACCCTTCTTGATATAGGCGCCCGGGCTGACCTGGCGCAGGCCGATCACGCCGGCGAAGGGCGCGCGGATGACGGTCTTGTCGAGCGCGACTTTCTCCTGGGTCAGACGTGCGCGGACGATGTCGAGATTGGCGCGCGCTTCGTCCAGCGCCTGGCGCGAGATGAAATTCTGCGCGACCAGTTCCTCGCTGCGCCGGAAGCGGCTCTCGGCCAGCTTGAGGTCGGCTTCGGCGGCGGTCACGCGGGCGCGCTGCTCAGCGGCGTCCATGGTCACCACCACTGCGCCCTTCTTGACCGGCTGGCCTTCGGCGAAATGAATTCTCGCGATAAGGCCGTCGATTTCCGGACGCAGCACCACGCTGTCTTCTGCGATCAGCGCGCCGACGGCTGTGACGGTATTCGAGAACGGTGATTCGCTGACCTGCATCATGTTGACCGGAATGAAGGGCGGGCCACCGGGACTCTGGGCGTGGACCAGCAGGGGAGCGAAGAGAAGCAGAAACAGCAGGCGCATGGAAATTCCAGTTGAAAAGCGGTCAATTAGGATGATCGCGAACCTTAGCAGTTCCGTGCAGAAACAAAAACCGTATTCGCTTGTCAGCCTGGCTATGCGGGAATTGTAAGCAATTGCCGCCTGACTCGACCAATGAGTCACACGCTGAATGAGGTTTGCCATGTCGCTACGAGAATCCTGGGCGTTGCCCGAGAGCGAGATCACCCCGCTGCAGGTCTACCGCGAACGGCGCCGGTTCATCCAGGGCATGGCGGCCCTGGCGGCGGGCACGGCCCTGGGT
>JBAPWR010000440.1:0-2190 GCA_049283775.1 Thiobacillus sp. | reverse complement strand
ATGCAGGCAAGGGACGCGCGTGATGCAGAACGTGCCGTGGCGCCGCTCAAACCGGCGGCCGACGCGATGTTGCTCGATACCACCCAGATGGGAATCGAAGCGGCAGTCGAAGCGGTACTGCAGCATTTCCGCGCGAAATCATCCTGAACGAGTGGCCGTGAAGCGCCCGCAACGCGGCCTGTGTGCAACCAACCCCGTCCTCACCGGCGGACTGAAGGTTTTTTAATGTCTACTGCTACTGCCAGTTCCACCCCCGCCTCCACCGAGAATTTCGCTGCGCTGTTCGAGGAATCCCTCGCCCGCCAGGAAATGCGTCAAGGCGAAGTCATCACCGCGGAAATCGTTGATATCGACGGCAACTTTGTCACCGTCAACGCCGGCCTCAAATCCGAGAGCCTGATTCCGATCGAAGAATTCAAGAACGATCATGGCGAAGTCGAAGCCAAGATCGGCGATTTCGTCTCCGTGGCCATCGAGTCGCTGGAAGACGGTTTCGGCGCGACCAAGCTGTCGCGCGACCGCGCCAAGCGCCTGGCCGCCTGGCTGGACCTGGAAGCGGCAATGAACGAAGGCCGCATCGTCAGCGGCATGGTGCAGGGCAAGGTCAAGGGCGGCCTGACCGTTCTGGTCGGCGGCCTGCGCGCCTTCCTGCCGGGTTCGCTGGTGGACATGCGCCCGGTCAAGGACACCACGCCCTTCGAAAACAAGGAAATGGAGTTCAAGGTCATCAAGATCGACCGCAAGCGCAACAACGTCGTGGTGTCGCGCCGTGCCGTCCTGGAAGAGACCATGGGCGCCGACCGCGAAGCGCTGATGGAGAACCTCAAGGAAGGCTCCATCGTCAAGGGCGTGGTCAAGAACATCACCGACTACGGCGCGTTCGTGGATCTGGGCGGCATCGATGGCCTGCTGCACATCACCGACATGGCTTGGCGCCGCGTCAAGCACCCGTCCGAAGTGGTGCACGTCGGCCAGGAACTGGAAGCCAAGATCCTGCGCTACGACACCGAGAAGAACCGCGTTTCGCTCGGCCTCAAGCAGCTCGGTGACGACCCGTGGGTCGGCATCTCGCGCCGCTATCCCCCGGGCACCCGCATGTTCGGCAAGGTCGCCAACCTCACCGACTACGGCGCGTTCGTCGAAATCGAGGAAGGCATCGAGGGCCTGGTGCACGTCTCCGAAATGGACTGGACCAACAAGAACGTCAGCCCGTCGAAGATGGTCGCTCTGGGCGACGAGGTCGAAGTCATGGTGCTCGACATCGACGAGGACAAGCGCCGCATCTCGCTCGGCATGAAGCAGTGCAAGTCCAACCCGTGGGAAGACTTCTCGATGAACCACAAGAAGGGCGACAAGGTCAGCGGCGCGATCAAGTCGATCACCGACTTCGGCGTGTTCATCGGCCTGCCCGGCGGCATCGACGGCCTGGTTCACCTCTCCGACCTGTCGTGGAGCGTGCCCGGCGAAGAAGCCGTGCGCAATTTCCGCAAGGGCCAGGAAGTGGAAGCCGTGGTGCTCGGCATCGATCTCGAGCGTGAGCGCATTTCGCTCGGCATCAAGCAGCTCGAGGGCGATCCCCTGACCAGCTACGCCTCGGGCCACGAGAAGGGCAGCATCGTCAAGGGCACCATCAAGACCGTCGAACCCAAGGGCGCCACCGTGCAGCTGGACAGCGACATGGAAGGCTACCTGCGCGCATCGGAAGTCTCGCGCGACCGCGTCGAAGACATGCGCAGCCTGTACAAGGAAGGCGACGAAATCGAGGCGATGATCATCAACGTCGACCGCAAGAACCGCGTCATCAACCTGTCCATCAAGGCCAAGGACATGACCGAGCAGGACTCCGCGATGAAGAAATTCGCCGCCGAGTCCGCTGCGGCCGCCACCGGTTCGACCAACCTCGGCGCCCTGCTCAAGGCCAAGCTCGACAACAAGAACGCCGAGTAAGCTGCGATGACCAAGTCCGAGCTGATCGCTCAACTTGCGGCACGGCATACGCAATTTTCGGTTGCGGATATCGAGCTGGCAGTGAAGACCATCCTCGACGCCCTGGCCAAGAACCTGGCCCGGGGCAAGCGCATCGAGATTCGCGGTTTCGGCAGCTTCAGTCTGAGCTACCGGCCCGCGCGTCTCGGCCGCAATCCCAAGTCGGGCGAGCGGGTCCAGGTGCCGGCAAAGCATGTACCGCAT
>JBAPWR010000439.1:0-1618 GCA_049283775.1 Thiobacillus sp. | reverse complement strand
ACAAAAAAGCGCGACCTCAATCGCGCTTTTTTGTTGCCGCCCAGTCCAGCCTCAGCGTGGCTTGCCGCCTGCCACCTTGGTGAGCGTGCCGTGGATCTCCTCAGGCGCGTAGACGATGCGCATGAAGTGCCCCATGCTCAGGTCGGGGAAGGCAAGCGCCAGCCGGTAGCGTCCATAGAACGCGTGCACCTCGTTGTCGACCACGAAGACTTCGTAAGGAAAGCCAGCGACCCGGTCCTTGATGCCGATCTTGTTGATGATGGCGGCATCGCCTTTGTCCTCGCTGTTCATCGCCACGCCAAACACCGCGATCTTTTTCTCCGGGATGATCAGCTCGTAAACCTTGCTCGTGCCGGCCACGCCTTTTCTCAGGTTTTCCTGCACCGCTTTCACGGCTGCGTCGAAATCCGCATGCTTTGCCAGCAGATTCTTCTTGTCCTCGAATCGCTCCATGCCGACCATGTAACGGTAATTCGGCAAGTCCTTGGCGGATTCATCACCACCGAAACCGGCGCCTGCGCCGAGCGCTTTCCCCAGGCGCGACTGCAAGTCGCGCACCGCCGGTTCCGCCTGCGGGAAGCGGGTGCGCAGGTAGGCACGGTACCAGTAATCCGGATTGGTATAGGACACCGCGCCCGCTTCGGTCACGCCGATGCGGATCGGTGCTGCGACGATATGGGCTCCGCCCATTTCACGGACTTTCGCCAGCATCGCCGGGTCGGTCGCCACCACCACGCCATGGCTTGAAATGCCCTTGGGGGAGTAATGCCCGAGAATCTGGAAGCCGGCATCGGTGAGCTTCTTTTCCACCGCCGCCGAAACCGTGGCCAGTTGGCCCGCGGGCACGGAATCGGCCTTGAGATAAGGCGCGATCGCCCAACTGGTGAGCGAATAGCCTGCCAGCAGCAGGGCCCCAACGAAACGTCGCAACATATTCAATTTAAATCCCATGGACATAAAAAAGCCGGGGTCAAATGACCCCGGCCTGATTTTATCAGCTTATGAAACTCGCTGACGGATTACATCTTCCAGCTGTACTGGACGCCCAGGGCATTCTGGTGCATCTTGATTGTGTCAGTTGCAGTCGGATCGAAGAAAGACGGACCCGACACTTCATTTTCGAATGCATGCATGTAGGCCATGGTCACTTCGTTGCCGGACCCCAGCGTGTAGGTGAAGCCCAGCGTCATGTGATGCTTGATCACTGCAGGGGCCAGCATATTCAAGGTGACTTCGCCAAAATCAGCCGCAGGCGGGAAGCCACCACCGCTGATAGGGTTGTCCGCGTAGCTGTAGCCGGCACGCAGGGTCCACTGATTGCTGTGCTTGTATTCGACACCCAGCTTCCAGACATCAACGTCGTCCCATCCAAAACCAGGACCGTTGTCAGCGCCCATGCCGTTGGGAAGATTGGCGAAAACAGGATTACCAACTGCGTTGACGTCGCTGAAATTGATGCGCTGGTAGTCGGCGGCCAACCTGAGCTGCGGCGTGGCCTGCCAGGAAACACCCAAGTTCCAGTTCTCGGGTATGTCGAAGTCCCCCCCCTCTGCGAAGAGCCCCGCGTAATCATCGAACTCGCTGAAGTTCATCTTGCTCGCGTAGGCCGCACCGACAC
>JBAPWR010000438.1:0-2973 GCA_049283775.1 Thiobacillus sp. | reverse complement strand
GACGTGGCCGTCACCCAGCACCACCCACTTCTGGCTGGTCAGGCCTTCGAGTCCGACCGGACCGCGGGCGTGGATCTTGTCGGTGGAAATGCCGATCTCGGCGCCGAGGCCGTACTCGAAGCCGTCGGCGAAGCGCGTCGAGGCGTTGACCATGACGCTTGCGGAGTCGACCTCGCGCAGGAAGCGACGGGCGCGGCCATAGTCCTCGGTGACGATGGCGTCGGTGTGCTGCGAGCCGTGGGTGTTGATGTGCGCGATCGCGGCGTCGAGATCGTCGACGACTTTCACTGCGATGATCGGGCCGAGATATTCCTCGTACCAGTCCTGCTCGACCGCGGCTTTCAGCTTATCGGCAGCGACGCCGGCTGCCTGCAGGATGGCCAGCGCCTCCGTACAGCCGCGCATTTCCACGCCCTTGCCGGCGAGCATGCGGCCGATGTCCGGCAGCACCGCGGCGGCGACGCCGCGCGCCACCAGCAGCGATTCGGTGGTGTTACAGGTGCCGTAGCGCTGGGTCTTGGCGTTCTCGACGATCTTTACCGCTTTTGCGAGATCGGCGCGGTCGTCGACGTAGACATGGCAGTTGCCGTGCAGGTGCTTGATCACCGGCACCCGCGCCTCGCCGGTGACGCGCTCGATCAGGCTCTTGCCGCCGCGCGGCACGATGACGTCGACGTAGTCCTTCATGGTGATGAGCTCGCCCACCGCGGCGCGATCGGTGGTCTCGATCACCTGCACCACAGTCGCCGGCAGCCCGGCGACTTCCAGACCTTCGCGCACGCAGGCAGCGACCGCCTGGTTCGAGTGCAGGGCCTCGGAGCCGCCGCGCAGGATCGCCGCGTTGCCGGATTTAAGGCACAGCCCAGCGGCATCCGCGGTGACGTTGGGGCGCGCCTCGTAGATGATGCCGATGACGCCGAGCGGCACCCGCATCTTGCCGACCTGAATGCCGGAGGGGCGGAACTTGAGGCCGTCGATCTCGCCGACCGGATCGGGCAATGCGGCGATCTGCTCCAGGCCCTCGGCCATTCCCGCCACCGACTTGTCGTTGATCTGCAGGCGGTCGAGCAGCGCGGCGTCGAGCCCGCTGGCGCGCGCATGCTCCATGTCGCGCGCATTGGCTTCGAGCAGCCTGGCGGCATCGCGGCGGATCGCCGCGGCCATCGCCAGCAGCGCGCGGTTCTTCTGGTTGGTGTCGGCGCGGGCGATCGCGCGCGAAGCTTCTCGCGCCTGTTTGCCCAGCGTCTGCATGTAGGTTTTCACGTCCATCGTCTATCTCTCGTTTTTCGGCTTGGCCAGCTTCGGGTCAGCGAGCGCCATCCCCATTCGCAGCAGCGTGTCCCAGGGGTCGCCGACACGCTCCAGACCCTTGGCCTGGCGGTCGACCAGCGCCAGATCAGCCAGCGCGGCCTCGATTTTCGCCAGGCTCAATCGCTTCAGCGCACGCTCGATCTGCGGTGCACGCAGCTTGTCGCGCCCCCACAGCGTGCGCATCAATGAAGGCAGGCTGTCGCCCTGCGATAGCGCCAATTTTAGCCTGAGCAACAGCTGCACCGCCGACGAAACCTGCCACTGGATGGCCGGCACGGCCTCGCCGGCATCCCTGAGATCGCTCACCACCTGGGCGAAGCGGGCGCCGTCGCCGGCATACAGTGCGTCCTGCAGGGCGTCGGCCTCGAGCCGGCTGACATCGACCACGGCGTGCTCGACGTCAGCCAGCGTCACCGTTCCGGGCGGCAGCAACAGCGCGAGCTTGTCGATTTCCTGCTGCGCCGCCAGCAGGTTGCCCTCGACCTGGTCGGCGAGAAATTCCAGCGCGGTCCGCTCGGCGCGCAGGCCGTACCTGGCGAGCCGCCGTTCGATCCAGGCCGGCAGGGCGGCGCGATCGATGGGCCTGGCCTCGACCACCACCCCGGCCTTCGCCAGGCTTGCGAACCAGCGGCTCTGCATGGCTTTCCAGTCCAGCCCGGGCAGACTGACCAGGGTCAGGGTATCGGCAGGCAGATTGCCGGCGTAGGTTTCCAGCGCCTTGGCGCCATCGACTCCGGGTTTGCCAGAGGGGATGCGGATTTCGGTCAGACGGCGCTCGGCGAACAGCGAGAGATTGTCGCTGGCGGAAAAGATGCCCTGCCAGTTGTAGCGGCCTTGCACGGTGAAGACGCTTCGTTCGCTGTAGCCCGCTGCCCGCGCCGCAGCACGAATCGCATCGGAAGCCTCCAGCGCCGCCAGCGGTTCGTCTCCCACCACCACGTAGAGCGGGGACAGGCCTCGCGCCAGCTGATCGGTGAGACGGTCGGCCGGAATGTTCAACCTAGAAACCGCAGTTGGGTGCGCCCGAGGGTGCGTCTGATCGGGCGTCTGCCGCGAAGCAACGACGCCGCAGGCCGGGGCCTGCCAGGAGGCGCGGGAGCGGAGTCGTTGCCGCGTCGGCGGCTTTACGAATCCGGCCTGCCCCTTGCGGGTGCAATGGCAGGCGCGCGAGCAGGCGTGTCATCGGGCGCGTAGCGGTCCAAGCGAAGTGCTGAGCATCATCGAAGGCAAGAAATTCACTATTCATGGGGTCTTTGACCATGGCGATAAGCGGTCAACTGCGGTTTCCAGGTTCAAGTCGCTGCGGCGGGATTGATCGACTGCAGTCGACGCAGGATCCGCTGCGCGGCGTTGTCCACCATGTCCCGGAACAACAGTTCTTCCTCCGCGGCTTTCGCCAGAACCTGCGTGTCGTCGAAGGTCATGTCGCGAATCAGCTCGAGGGTCTCTGGCGCGGCAAGGCTGCGGCCATCGTTCGCTACGAGGCTGTAAGTCAGACGCAAGCCAAGGCGGAATTCGGTGACGCGACCGGCGCCGGACAGCGAGAGGATGATCTTGCTGCGTTCTTCGTTGCTGAGTTTCAGCACGGCTTCGGCCTCGGCTGCAGTAGCGGTCAGACGGGTGATCTTGCTTCGGGCGAGGCTGCTGCGGATACGCACCGCC
>JBAPWR010000437.1:0-1670 GCA_049283775.1 Thiobacillus sp. | reverse complement strand
GGATAAGCACGCTGAGGCCGCCGCGAGTTTTCGCAAGGCGGCGAAGCTCGCCCCGAACACCAGCGTGGGGCGCCTTTGTGCGGCCTACGCCCTGGAGGTCGAAGGCAAGTACGACGAGGCGCTGGCCGTCCTGCGGCGCGTGGTTGCCGTCGAGCCCGACAATGCCATCGCCTATACGGCGATGGGCAAGCTTCTGGCAGAGACCGGGAAATCGGACGAGGCGTGGAACGCGTTCGAGACTGCGCTGCGACTTCAACCGAAGGCGGTGACGCAATATTACGATCTCGTGCGCATCCGTCGCCTTGGCGAGGCCGACCGCCCCCTGCTTCAGCGCATGCTGGACGTGGCGCAGCGCCCCGACTTGCCCGATGTCGACCGCATCATGCTGGAGCTGGCCATTGGCAGGGCCTGTGATGATCTGGGCGATCCCGAGCATGCGATGCAGCATTACTTCCGGTCCAGCGCCCTCAAAGCGCGGCTCAGGCCTCTCGATCGCGACCTGATCCGCAAAAGGGTGGACTGGGCCATACGCACTTTCACTGCAGACTATTTTGTCGCGCATCCCGGCGAGGGGGTGGCCGATGCGACGCCCATCGTCGTCGTGGGAATGCCGCGTTCCGGCACCACGCTCGTCGAGAGCATCCTGGCGCAGCACAGCGAGGTCGCGGCCGGCCAGGAGTTGCTGTTCTGGGGACATGAGGGGCAGCGAATTTTCGAATCCGGCGGTACGCCTGCCGAGGAAACTTTGCGCGAGACTGCGGCCAGATACCTCGAGGTCTTGCGACGCATTTCCGACGCGCCCCACGTGACGGACAAGAAGCCGGAAAACTTTTTCTGGGCGGGACTGATCCACGCCGCGTTCCCGCGGGCGCGCGTCATCCACTGCCGGCGCGATCCGCTCGATACCTGCATCTCGATCATCTCGAATTTCTTCACGCTGCGGCCGGTGTTCTCCACCGAGTCGGGCGATCTGGTCTTCTTCTATCGGGAATACGAGCGCCTGATGGCGCATTGGCGTGAGGTCCTGCCCGCGGACCGCTTCCTGGAGGTGGATTACGAGGCGCTGGTCACCGACCCGGAGCCCAACATTCGGCGCCTCGTCGAATTCTGCGGCCTGGACTGGCAGGATGCCTGCCTGCGGCCCGAGGAAAGCACCCGCACGGTCAACACGGCGAGTCTGTGGCAGGTCAGGCGCCCGATCTCCAAGGGTTCAGTGGGGCGTTGGCGCCGCTACGAGCCCTGGCTCGGCGAGCTTGCCGCGCTGCGCCGCTGAACACGGCCTGTATCGCCGCCACCCCGTCCCGGTGCGGCGGCTGTTCGCTGCCTTCGGCACGCTCTTCCTTGGCATCGGCGTGGTCGGCATCTTCCTGCCACCGGCGACGAAGCCTTTCCTGCTGCTGGTCGCCCTGAGTTTCTCAATCTCCATTGCCTTCGTCGCGGAACCCCGACAGAGCCGAGTCTAGGAAAGATGCATCTGGAGTGGAAAGGGGTCAGGGAAAAGGGGTCCAGAAAAGATGCATCGACGGCTGAATATCAAGGGGGCTATCGGGGCGATTAGCGGTTTGTGAAGCGCATGCAGACTGTTGTCAGGCACCATTTCTGGACCCCAATCGATGCCACAAGCTCCCCAATATTCCTGAGTTGCCGGTATTTCACGCACGCATCCGCCA
>JBAPWR010000436.1:0-6563 GCA_049283775.1 Thiobacillus sp. | reverse complement strand
CTCATAACGCATCGCCGATGCCCGCTTCACCCACCACCTTCAAGTCATCGCTTGCAGTCTATCTGCGGCTGCTGGGCTATGTCCGGCCCTTCATCGGCGCATTCGCAGTCAGTATTTTCGGCTATCTCCTCGTCGCGTCGGCACAGCCGATGCAGGCGGCCCTGCTGAAGTTCTTTGTCGACGGCCTGATCCATCCCGAAGGCGCGGTGCTGCCGGGTGTCGCTCTTGTCGGCGGCATGAAGGTGCTGTACGCGGTGCCGCTGATGCTGGTGCTGATCGCCGTCTGGCAGGGCGTGGGCACCTACCTCGGCAACTACTTCATCGCCAAGGTCTCACTGGGTGTGGTCGACACCCTGCGGCGTGCGCTGTTCGACACCCTGTTGCGACTGCCCAACCGCTATTTCGACCAGAACAATTCCGGTCACCTGATCTCGCGCATCACCTACAACGTCACCATGGTCACAGGGGCGGCCACCGACGCGATCAAGGTGGTGATCCGCGAAGGCCTGACGGTGACCCTCCTGTTCACCTACCTGCTGTGGATGAACTGGAAGCTGACGCTGGTGATGGTGGTGATCCTGCCGCTGATCGGCCTGATGGTCAGCAGCGCCAGCCGCAAATACCGCAAGCAGAGCCGGGCGATCCAGACCGCGATGGGCGACGTTACCCATGTGGCTTCGGAGATGATCCAGGGCTACCGCGTGGTGCGCAGCTTCGGCGGCGAGGCCAGCGAGTCGGCCCGCTTCTCCTCGGCCAGCGCGGAGAATGCCAAGAAGCAGCTGCGCATGGTCAAGACTTCCGCGACCTTCGTTCCGGCGCTGCAGCTGGTGACTTTCGGCGCGATGGCGGTGCTGCTGTTCCTGGTGCTGTTGCTGCGCGGCGATTCCACCCCCGGTGAACTGGTGGCCTATATCACTGCGGCAGGATTGCTGCCCAAGCCGATCCGCTACCTTTCCGAAGTCAGTTCGACGATACAGCGCGGTCTGGCAGCAGCGGAGAGCGTGTTCGAACAGCTCGACGAAGAGCCGGAAGTCGACCGGGGCACGATCGAGCGCGACCGGGTCAGCGGCCGGCTGGAGGTGCGCGACCTCGGGTTTGCCTATCCCGGCAGTTCCGAGCGGGTGCTCGACGGCATCAGCTTCAGCGCCGAGCCGGGACAGATGATCGCCCTGGTCGGGCGCTCCGGCAGCGGCAAGTCGACGCTGGCCAACCTGATCCCGCGCTTCTACCACCACGTGCAGGGACAGATCCTGATCGACGGCGTCGACGTCGAGGACTACACCTTGCGCAACCTGCGCCGGCATATCGCCCTGGTCACCCAGCAGGTCACGCTGTTCAACGATACCGTGGCGGCGAATATCGCCTATGGCGACCTCAAGGGCGCGCCGCGCGAGGCGGTCGAACGCGCCGCCGAAGCCGCCTTCGCGCGCGAATTCATCGACCGTCTGCCGCAGGGCTTCGATACCCTGGTCGGCGAGAACGGCGTGACGCTTTCCGGCGGCCAGCGCCAGCGCCTGGCGATCGCCCGCGCCCTGCTGAAGGACGCGCCGATTCTCATCCTCGACGAGGCGACCTCGGCCCTCGACACCGAATCCGAGCGCCATATCCAGGCGGCGCTCGACCGCGTGATGACCGGACGCACCACCCTGGTCATCGCCCACCGCCTGTCGACCATCGAAAAGGCCGATCTGATCCTGGTCATGGATCAGGGGCGGATCGTCGAACGCGGCACGCATGCCGAGCTGCTGGCACAGAATGGCGCCTACGCCCGGCTGCATGCGATGCAGTTCCACGACAACGCGCTCACGGATTCACCGAGTCGAGGCGAAATCCCCGACTGGCCTGACGACCGGCAGTGAATCTTCTGCCTCGAGGGCAGTCGTTGGTAATGATCGAGGCTGAAACAGGGGAGCACGGCATGAGACGCTTCGCAGTGTTTGCGCTTGGATGGGCGGTCGGCGCACTGGCCGGATCGGCGCACGCCGAGGTTTCCGGACACATCCTGTTGCAGGACTCGCCGCTGGCGGGTTTCCAGTATCACGCCGGCAAGGCGATGTGGCCGCAGATGCGGGTCGGCGATTCCCTCACCCTGGTGCGCGAGGCCGACAATCCCCATGACGCCAAGGCGGTGCGGGTGGAATGGCAGGGGCACAAGATCGGCTATGTGCCGCGCAGGGAAAATGCCGACGTGGCACGATTTCTCGATCGCGGCCAGGCACTCGAGGCGCGTATCGCGCGTCTTGCCGAAGTGCGCGACCCGTGGTCGCGGGTGCGCTTCGAAATCCTCGTTCCACTGCAGGAGAGCCGGCCGTGAGCGCAATGTGTCGATTCGGCGCCGCGCTGGCGCTGCTGCTGGTATCGGGCCTGGCTACGGCCGCGCAGGCGCTGCCCCTGTCGCAGATCACGCTGCCGCCCGGGTTTCACATCGAGCTGTTCGCCGAGGTGCCGAACGCGCGGCAGATGGCCCTCGGCAGGAACACCCTGTTCGTCGGCAGCATGCGTGCCGGCAAGGTCTATGCGATACCCCTGGTCAGTGGCCGTGCCGGCAAACCGCAGGTGATCGCCGAAGGCCTGAACATGCCGGTGGGGGTGGCGTTCCGTAACGGTGACCTGTATGTCTCGGCGGTCAGCCGGATCCTGCGCTTTCCTGCTATCGAGTCCAGGCTCGCCAACCCGCCGCGGCCCGAGGTCGTGACGGCGCGTTACCCCAGGGACACCCACCATGGCTGGAAATTCATCGCCTTCGGACCCGACGGCAAGCTCTACGTCCCGGTCGGCGCACCGTGCAATATCTGCGAGCCCGATCCCGAACGCTACGCAGTGATCACCCGTCTCGACGTCGACAGCGGCACGTTCGAGACCGTGGCGCGCGGGGTGCGCAACAGCGTCGGCTTCGACTGGCATCCACTGAGCGGCGAGTTGTGGTTCACCGACAATGGCCGCGACTGGATGGGCGACGATGCACCGCCGGACGAATTGAACCGGCTCGACCGGCCAGGCCGTCACTTCGGCTATCCGTATTGCCACGGCGGCACGATCGCCGACCCTGAATTCGGCCAGTCGCGTCGCTGTGCCGAATTCGTGCCGCCAGTGCAGAATCTGGGCGCCCATGTCGCCGGCCTGGGCATGCGCTTCTATGGTGGCTGGCAGTTTCCCGAGCGCTACCGCAACGCGGTTTTCATCGCCGAGCACGGTTCATGGAACCGCAGCGAGAAGAGCGGCTACCGCATTAGCGTCGTGCGCCTCGACAACAATCGCGCCGTGGCCCACGAGGACTTCGCCAGCGGCTGGCTGCAGGGTGAGCGCGCGTGGGGAAGGCCGGCCGACGTGCTGGTGCTGGCGGACGGCAGCCTGCTGGTTTCGGACGACCATGCCGGAGCGATCTACCGCATCAGCTATCGCGGCGACTGAGCCGCGGCAAGCGCGTCGGCGCTCCGTATAATGGCGCCCATGCAACTGCTCGCCATCGACACTTCCACCGAATATTGCTCGGCCGCGCTCTGGCTCGACGGCGCGATCCACGCCCGTCGCACCCTGGCGGGCCAGCGACACAGTTCGCTGCTGCTGCCGATGGTGGACGAGCTGCTGCGGGAGACCGGCCTGGCCCTGCGCCAGCTCGACGGCATCGCCTACGGTGCCGGTCCCGGTTCGTTCACCGGCCTGCGCATCGCCTGTGCGGTGACCCAGGGCCTGGCCTTCGGCGCCGACCTGCCGGTGATCGGCGTCTCGACCCTCGAATCGATCGCCGAACAGGCTGGTGCCGAGAGGGTGCTGACCGTGCTCGATGCGCGCATGGCCGAGGTCTACTGGGCGGCGTACGAGCGCGCCGGAGCAGGCTGGCGCTGCCTGCTCGAGCCGGTGCTGAGTGCGCCCGAATTCGTCCATGTCCCGTATGCGGGGGAGTGGATCGGTGCCGGCAACGGCTTCGCCGCCGTGCCGCTGCCGCAACTCGACGGCGTGCTGGCGCGCGTCGAGAACCATTGGGTTCCCGACGCCGCCGCGATCGCGGCGCTCGCCGCACCGGCCCTGGCGCGCGGCGAAGGGGTCGATGCAGCGCTGGCCGCGCCCATCTATCTGCGCGACAAGGTGGCCCTGACGGTGGAAGAGCGCCGCCAGCGCAAATCGGCATGAGCGCGGTATTGGCAAGCCGCCATCGGTTGCGGCCGATGAACCCCGACGACCTCGAACGCATCAGTCGCATCGAGCTGGCGAGCTATGACCATCCCTGGAGCCTGGGGAATTTCCGCGATTCGCTGCATGCCGGCTACTCCGCCTGGGTGCGCGAGGCCGATGGCGAGGTGATCGGCTACTACGTGATGATGGTGGCAGCGGGCGAGGCCCACCTGCTCAACCTGACCATCGCGCCTGCCTGGCGCCGCCACGGGCTGGGTCGCGAGTTGCTTGAGCACTGTCTGACACGTGCCCGCGAGCACCACGCCGACGCGATGTTCCTCGAGGTGCGCCTGTCGAACAGCGCGGCCATCGCGCTCTATCACAGCAGCGGTTTCATCGACCTTGCCGTGCGTCAGGCCTATTACCCGGCCCGTGACGGCCGCGAGGATGCGCTGATCATGAAGCGGGAACTGTGATGCTGCCGCGCGAGCTGGTTTTTCGTGAACTTGGATTGTGGCCGGTTTGGCGCGAGCGACGCGACGCGGCTGAGGCGATCCCGCCGCAGACGGCGGACGGCGAGCCGGCGGTGGCGCGGCGCTGGACCGACTGGGATGCCTTGCACCAGGCCATAGCCAGCTGCACCGCCTGCAAGCTGCACCAGACCCGCACCCAGGGCGTACCAGGGGTCGGCGACCGCCATGCCGAATGGCTCATCATCGGCGAGGCGCCGGGCGCCGACGAGGACCGCCAGGGCGAACCCTTCGTCGGCCAGGCCGGCAAGCTGCTCGACGCGATGCTCGCCGCGATCGGCCTGAAGCGCGGCGAGAACGTCTACATCACCAATGTGCTGAAGTCGCGCCCGCCCGGCAACCGCAATCCCGAGGCGGACGAGATCGCCGCCTGCATGCCCTACCTGCTGAGCCAGATCGAGCTCATCCGGCCGAAGATCATCCTCGCCCTCGGGCGCTTCGCCGCACAGAACCTGCTGCAGACCGACGAGCCGATCGGCCGCCTGCGCGGGCGCGTGCACCGCTACCGGGACATCCCGCTGGTGGTGACTTATCATCCCGCCTACCTGTTGCGCAACCTGCCCGACAAGGCACGTGCCTGGGAGGACCTGTGCCTGGCGCGGCGCACCTTGTTATCCCTGACCCCTGAAACCTGACCCCTGAATCCTGTAATGAAACTCCTGCATTCCGCCCTGCGCTTTCGCGTCAACTACTTTTCCGATCTCGGCCGCCATCAGGTGGTGGTCTGGATGCCGGGCGACACGCCGCCGGTCGACGCTCAGGTCGATGTCGGGCCGAAGATCGAGCACGAGGTGCCGAACGAGGTGTTCCGCCACGACATTGCGCCGCTCAAGCTGGGGCGCTTCTATCCCTCGCAACTGCTGCAGGCCGATGACGCGCCGGGGCCGATGTTCCGGGTGATGAAGCTCAACGAAGCGAGTTTCGTCGCCAACTTCAGCCATCCGTTGCAGGGGCGCATCTTCAGCATCGACAGCGGCAAGGCCGATGTCTCGACCGAGCCGATCGGCAAGGTCACCCAGCTGCTGGAATGGAGCGGCATGGAAACCCAGATGCAGACGCCGACCGACTTCTGTGCGCCGGATGCCTTCGCCCGCGACGACGAGACTCCGGACGACGAGTTCTATGCCCAGCCGCGCAAGATTACCCATGTCGATGCCGTATGCGCGCGCCGCATCCAGGCGCTTTACCGCACCGTGCTGCCGGAGAATGCGCGGGTGCTCGATCTGATGGCGAGCTGGCGTTCGCACCTGCCGGACACGGTGCCGCCAGCCGTCGGCCTCGGAATGAACGCCGAGGAGATGGCCGACAACCCGCAGCTCGCCGAGCGCATCGTCCACGATCTCAACGCCGATCCGAAGCTGCCTTTCGCCGCCGCCAGCTTCGACGCGGTGGTGTGCACGGTGTCGTTCGAATACCTGACGCAGCCGGAAAAGATCGTCGCCGAAGCGAAGCGGGTCCTGAAACCGGGTGGCATGTTCGTGGTGAGCCTGTCGAACCGCTATTTCCCGCCCAAGGTGATCAAACTGTGGACCCAGCTCCACCCGATGGAGCGCATGGCCTGGGTCGGCACGCTGATCAAGCAGGCCGGCTTCAAGAAGGTCGAGACCTATCTGGAACGCGGACTGAAACGGCCGAAGGACGATCGCTACGCGGATCGTTACGTCGAGTCCGACCCATTGTTCGCCACCTGGGGCGTGGCGCCCTGACTTTGATTGCTTGCCAGTCGCCATGCCACGTGCACCGATCGGCTTGATTTCCGACACCCACGGTCTGCTGCGTCCCGAGGCGGTCGCGGCGCTGCGCGGCTGTGCGCACATCATCCATGCCGGCGACATCGGCTCGCGCAGCGGCGAGTCGCGGGGGGTGCTCGATACGCTGGCGCGCATCGCCCCGCTGACAGTGGTGCGCGGCAACAACGAC
>JBAPWR010000435.1:0-6062 GCA_049283775.1 Thiobacillus sp. | reverse complement strand
TCGCCCCGCTTGTGCTGGGTTGATTTAATTTTGTGAGCGGGGCTCAGACACCTTCGCCGCATGATCCCGTCCGCCTGAGCCGTTTTTACGGCGGGGCTGTAGGGGACAAAAGTCAAAACCAGGGCGGTGGCGACATCAGGGTTTCAATACTAGGTTGAGTCTTACGGCGAAAGGTCCTGCAACGCCACCTCGGCTATTTGGCTGGCGAAGCTTCACGCCGAGAAAGTCGGCGGATGACGGCCTTCGGCCTGATCCGCCCTACCTGCAAGAAAGGGCTCGCGCTTGAGTAAAGTTGGCCCACCACCACGATCCTGGTTTTGACTTTCTCCCCCTTTCAGCCCCGCCGGAAATTGAGCCTGACGGGCGGATCAGCGGCAAAGGTGTCTGAGCCCCGCCCACAATAGACCAATTAAAACAGCAAGGCGGGGCGAGTTCTTTGCCGCCCGTCCGGCAGGCCCAAGTTCCGGGAATTCGGGGCTGTCGGGGTCGCCTTCTTTTGCTTACTTTTCTTGGCGGGACAAGAAAAGTGAGTAGCTGCCGGGCTACCCCCGGCCAACTGTCAGCAGTCCTGCAACCAACCCAACCAAAACCAACCTGGCGGATGACAGCGTCCCGCCTCCCCCCTACGCACTTCAACGCGGAACAGGAATGAGGATCGGCCTCGGCGGGCGCTCCTGCGGTGGTGGCGCCATGACCGGTGGATAAGTCATCGGCTGCGGCACATACACCGGTTTTTCGATCACGACGGGCGGCGGGGGAGTCTGCAAGGCGCGAAGCCGCGCTTCCTCGGCCTCTCTCTCACGCTCCGCAGCCTCATGTTCGAGGCGCTGCTGTTCCAGTTCGCGAGCCTGCGCTTCCTCGCGCTTGGCGCGTTCCGCACTCTGCTGGATTTCCTCGGGCGAGGGCTGCAGCGGCTTGGTCACGGTTTCAGCCTTGGCTCCGGCCGGTGGCGGGGTGGACGAATACGTCACCCGCCCATCGCTGTCGATCCATTTGTAGAGTTGTTCGGCATGCGCCGCTTGCCACACCATCACGGCCAGCAGCAGGGGCAAGGTACGCGGTGAAATCATTGTGTTTTCGACCAGCTCGGGTGTGGATTGACGGGCCGTGTTCAAGCCAGCGGTGCTTTACTGGCAGCGCATCTCCGGCGTCAGGTTCATCCACTTCACCAGCCAGGCCTTCGCCCGCTCGCGCGCATGGCGCTTGGCGATCTTCTCCTCGGGGGTCTGGTCGGGGCGGAAGTCGAACGCGCGCCGCGCCAGCGGATAGACCTGGTATTCCACCGGCACGCCGCGTTCCCACAGAGCATAGAAGGCGCGGCCGCCGTTGATGCGGCGCAGCTCGAAATCCTGCTCGCCGATCAGGTAGAGGATGGGCGTGGTGAACTGCATCACCTCGGGCGCGATGCGGAACAACTGGTCTGGTTCGGGCGCGTTGGGGTTCTGCATGTGGCCGTAATAGCTGACGATGGCGGCGATGTCCGGGCCGCGCTTGGCGGAGAGGCGGATGGCATAGTAGGGGCCGCGCGACAGGCCGACGATGCCGACCGGCTGCTTGCAGGCGTTGGGCAGCGACATCAGGTAGTCGAGCCCGGCCTCGACGTCCATTTCGGTCTCGGGATTGTGTGCCGCGGGCCAGCGCTCGATGAAGCGGCCGCTCTGCCAGTCGGGGGCGACGACGAGGAAGCCCTGTTCGGCGAGTTCCTTGATGTGGGCGCGCTCATCGCCTTCGTAGCCGCGCTTGGCGTGGATGAACAGGACCGGCGGGAAAGGGCCTTCGCCGCGGGGCGTGGCGATTTCGACCGGAACATCGGAACCGTCGGCCGCCTTGATGGTGGTCTTGCTGACCAGGACGCCGTCGGCATAAGCGGTGGCCCACAGGGCCGATGCTAAGATGCAGCCCGCGATGACTAGCCTTTTCATGTCTCTCTCCTGTGTTGTTTATGACGCCTATTTTAGGCCAGCCATGCGGCTGATGCCTTCGGTACATCCATGCCACTGAGCCAGGCTTCGCCCGTGTCGCCGCTGACGCCGCGGACGCGGCCGATTCTCACCGCCTTGTGGCTTTCGCTGGGCTTGCACGGCGCGCTGATCGCACTGGTTCAGTTGGCGCCGCCGGCTTCATCGTCAGCGCCGCAGCTGATCGAAGCCCGGCTGGAAACCCGTGAGCCTGAGACAAGCAGCGCCCCTGCGGTGGTTCCCGCCGTCGAGACCGAACAGTTCGAAAAGCCCGAAAAGCCCGAAAAGCCCGAAAAGCCCGAAAAGCCCGAGCCAAAGCCTGTTCCGGTGCTTGAGCCCGAAACCGAGCCTGCACCTGAATCCGAGCCCCTTTCCGAGCCTCCGCCGATAACGGTCGAAGCCGAGTTGGCCGATCTCGAGCCTGTGCCGGTGGAAGTCGCTGCCGTTCCTCCCGCCGCCGATCCGCTGCCGTCGCCGCCCGCTGCGTCGGTGCCGCCCGCCTTGTCGTCGCCCGCGACGGCCGCAAAGGAATCGCAGCGTTCGCTGGTGCAAATCCCGACTGCGGTCGATCTGGCCTACTACAGCGCACGTGAGGTCGACGTGTTGCCGCGCGCGCTGCGCGACATCCGCCCCGAATATCCGACCGAGGCCGACCGCCGGCGCCTCTCCGGCAGCGTCAAGCTGGAGATCAAGCTTGAGGCCGATGGCCGGGTGAGCGATGTCGAGGTGGTCGAGTCGACTGCGCCGGGGATGTTCGACGAGTCCGCCCTCGCCGCTTTCCGGCAAGCACGTTTTTCCCCGGCGCAGCGCAATGGCCGGCCGGTGCGGGCGCGCATCCTGATCGAGGTGAAGTACGACTACGAGGGGCGGTTGCACTGAGCCAATGCGCTGAAGGACATTCAGCGGGCGGGCCTGCAAAAAGGCCATCGCGTTCACCTGTATGAGCACCCGCAAGGGGTAGGCCGCTGAAGCGGCAACAACTTCGCTCCGGCGTCCCCGCCGCGATCAGCGTTCTCGGTGCACCCCCGCCGCAATCGCCCAGAGGCTGGGCTCCTACAATTCCTGGTGTTGCCTATTCCTGTGGGGTGCCTCGCCCCGATTCATCCCCAACCCGGACGGGGTTGATTTCCAGGCTCTGGCCTAGGGCTTCAGCTTGGCCTTCACCATCGTCAGCGGATAGTCCCTGGGCAGCAGCACCCACATCCTGCCCTTCTGCTTCATCTTGCCCGCCTGTTCACCGGCTTCGCTGCCGAACCCCCAGAAGTAATCGGCGCGCACGCCACCGCGGATCGCGCTGCCGGTGTCCTGCGCCATCACCAGCCGGTTCAGCGGCTGGTTCGAGTAGGGAAAGGTGGTAGCAAGAAAAACCGGCGCGCCGAGCGGAATGAACTTGGGGTCGACCGCGATCGAGCGCTGCGCGGTGAGCGGTACGCCGAGCGAGCCGAGCGGGCCGGGCAGGCCGTCGGGCAGTTCGCGAAAGAACACGAAGCTGGGATTGCTGGCGAGCAGTTCCGGCAGCTTGTCGGGATTGTTCGCGCCCCAGTTCTTGATGCCCTGCATCGACGCCTGTTCGAGCTTGAGCTCGCCACGCTCAACCAGCAGGCGGCCGATCGACTGGTAGGGATGGCCGTTCTGGTCGGCATAGCCGACGCGCAGGTGGCTGCCGTCGGGAAGCTCGATGCGGCCGGAGCCCTGCACCTGCAGGAAGAACAGTTCGACCGGATCCTCGGCCCAGGCGATCGGCTTGCCCTTGAAGCCGTTGCCGCCATTCGCGCCGTTCTCGATTTCCTTGCGGGTGTAGTAGGGCACCAGCTTGTTGCCGACCAGGCGCCCGCGCAGGCGCAGGCTTTTCAGTTCGGGGTAGACGCTCGCGAGGTCGACCGTGATCAGGTCGTCGGGCGCTGCGTACAAGGGATAGCGCGCGCGCTGGGTGCGCACCCGGTTTCCCTTGATCAGCGGTTCGTAATAACCGGTCACCATGCCTTCCGCACTGCCGTCCTCCTGGCTGGCGGCGTAGGGCTGGAAGGCGCGCAGGAAAAATGCCCGCGCCGTCGCGGTGTCGGGGGTCGGCATGGCCTCGGCTTCGCTGCACACCGCCTGCCAGGCGCTGCGTTTCTTCAGCGTCGTGCAGCCGCGCAGGAAGGCGGTCCAGGCTTCGTCGACCGCGTCGCTCTGCCAGAACTGCACCGCGCCCCAGGCGACCGGCTTGAGCGTCGGGTAATTCAGGGTCGGTGTCGGCAGGACCAGCGGCGGTGGCGGTGGCGCAGGCTCCGGCTGCGGTTCGGGAACCGGTTCCGGCGCAGGGCTCGGGACCGTGATCGGGGCGGGCTTGGGTGCCGGGACGGGCTGCGGTGGAACCGGTGGTGCGGGCGGCTGGACGGCGCACGCGGAAAGCAGGAGACACAACAGCCAGGGACTTGCACGCATCCACATCACGGGAGAAGATGAACCAGAAAAATTCGAGTGAGGCCGAGTATAACAATGGATACCCGAGGACTGGGCTGGCTCCTGCTGGAGGCCGGCATCGCGCTGGGACTGTTCGTGTTCATCGTCTGGTGGACGATGAAGAAGTGACTGTTCGTGCCGGGTGATTGATCACGGCATTTTCAAATCGATCCATACCACTCACGGAGGCATGCCCGCATGGCCAAACGCAATCTGCCGCTCTCCAAGGTCTACGGCCTGCTCGAAACCGGTCCGGTGACGCTGATCAGCACTGCGCACAAGGGCCACACCGACATCATGACCCAGTCGTGGCACACCATGATGGAGTTCGAGCCGCCGCTGGTCGGTTGCGTCATCGGCGGGGACAGCTACAGCTTCGAGCTGCTGCGCGGCAGCCGCGAGTGTGTGATCAACATCCCGACCGTGGAACTGGCGAAGCAGGTGGTGAAGATCGGCAACACCTGCGGCCGCGAGGTCGACAAGTTCGCTGCGAACAAGCTCACCGCGGTGCCCGCCACGCAGGTCGGCGCGCCGCTGATCGCCGAGTGCTACGCCAGCCTCGAATGCCGCATCGCCGACGGCGGCTGGGTCAACAGGTACAACTTCTTCGCGCTGGAAGTGGTCAAGGCCTGGGTCGAGCCGGCTTGCAAGGATCCGCGTACGCTGCATCATCGCGGCAACGGTGCGTTCATGGTCGCCGGCGAAACGATCAAGCTGCGCTCCGCAATGAAATAATTCACGCGGCTGGCTGATGCCATCCCGCAAACAACCGAGAGGTCACCCATGGCAGGTCAACCCGAAATCACCAACATGGCGCTGTTCTGCGATTTCGAGAACATCGCGCTCGGCGTGCGCGACGCCAAGTACGCGCAGTTCGACATCAAGAAGGTGCTGGAACGCCTGCTGCTCAAGGGCAGCATCGTGGTGAAGAAGGCGTACTGCGACTGGGACCGTTACAAGGATTTCAAGGCGACCATGCACGAGGCTGCGTTCGAATTGATCGAGATTCCCCATGTGCGCCAGTCCGGCAAGAACTCGGCCGACATCCGCATGGTCGTCGACGCCCTGGACCTCTGCTACACCAAGGCGCACGTCGACACCTTCGTCATCATCAGCGGCGATTCGGACTTCTCGCCGCTGGTGTCGAAGCTGCGCGAGAACAACAAACACGTGATCGGCATCGGGGTGAAGGACTCGACCTCGGACCTGCTCAGCGCCAACTGCGACGAGTTCATTTTCTACGACGATCTGGTCCGCGCCCAGGAGGCCAAGAGGAAACAGGCCGAGAAGAAGACGCCGGCCGCCAAGCCGGCCGCCAGCAAAGCGAAGGCTGCAGTGTCGCGAACAGAGGAGGACCGGCGCCAGGGCGCGCTCGATTTCCTCGTCGAAACCGTCGAAGCGCTGATCGCCGAGCGCGGTTCCGACGAAAAAATCTGGGGCTCGATGGTCAAGACCACCATGCAGCGCCGCCGCCCGGGGTTCACCGAATCGGCCTACGGCTATCGCTCATTCAGGGAACTGGTCGAGGATGCGCAGAAGCACAAGCTGCTGGCGATGGTGCGGGACGAGAAATCCGGGCAGTACACGATCCGGCTGGCGGCGGGGGAAGAGTAGGGTAGGTGAATCGGGGCGAGGCGCCCCTCCCACAACTGCGAAGGC
>JBAPWR010000434.1:0-2134 GCA_049283775.1 Thiobacillus sp. | reverse complement strand
CCGTTACCCAGGCCGCGCTCGGTAATCTGCTCACCCAGCCACATCAGGAACATGGTCCCTGCCGTCAGCGTCACGACAGTCGTAAGCCTGAAAGACAGCCCCGGATCAAGCACCAGCCCTGACTGCGACTCAAGGGCGATCGATATTCCCAAGGCCTGAAACAGCGCGAGGAACAGGGTTCCATAACGCGTATATTGGGTAATCTTGCGGCGGCCTGCCTCACCCTCTTTCTTGAGCGCCATTAGCGTCGGCGAGACCGTTGTAAGCAACTGGACGATGATCGACGCCGAAATGTACGGCATGATCCCGAGCGCGAACAGGCTGAAACGCGACAGCGCTCCACCCGAGAACATGTTGAACATGCCCAGGATGCCGCCCTGCTGCGATTTGAACAACTGATCGAGGACGAGCGGATCGATCCCCGGCACCGGAATAAAGGTCCCGATACGGTAGACAATCAGCGCGCCGAGCAGGAACAGCAAACGACGCTTGAGATCGCCGAATTTATTCAGTCCGGTAGCAGGCTTGGCCAAAAGAATGCGCTCCGATTATTCGGAAATGCTGCCGCCGGCAGATTCGATCGCAGCGCGGGCACCCTTGGTGGCGGAAATACCGCGCAACTTCACCGCCTTGCCGATTTCGCCCGCAAGGTAAACTTTGGCGGCGCGCGAAGTCGCAGGAATGACGCCCGCCTGCTTGAGCACCAGCAAATCGATTTCTTCAACTGCCAACCCTGCAAGCTCGAAGAGACGAACGTGAGCCGTATCAGCCTTGGTCAGGGAAACGAAGCCACGCTTGGGCAGACGACGATGCATCGGCATCTGGCCACCCTCGAAACCGACCTTGTGGAATCCGCCAGCACGGGACTTCTGGCCCTTGTGGCCACGGCCGGCAGTTTTGCCCAATCCGGAACCGATCCCGCGCCCGACGCGGCGCTTTGCCTTTTTGGCCCCTTCACCGGGCCTGATGTTGTTCAGTTCCATTTAAGCCTCGCACTTAACTAGATAGGCGACTTTGGTAATCATGCCGCGGTTTTCAGGGGTATCCAGAACCTCGACCGTATGATGCATGCGGCGCAAGCCCAAGCCACGCACCGATGCGCGGTGCGATGCTTTGGTGCCGATCAGGCTCTTGACGAGCGTTACCTTGATCTTTTTTTGATCACTCATGACTTACCCCGTAATTTCCTCGACCGACTTGCCGCGCTTGGCAGCAATGTCGGACGGCGTGGACATTTTCATCAGGCCATCGATGGTCGCGCGCACCACGTTGTAGGGATTGGTCGATCCCAGGCACTTCGCAAGAACGTTCTGCACACCCATCACCTCGAACACGGCGCGCATCGCGCCGCCCGCAATGATTCCCGTACCTTCGGTCGCCGGCTGGATCAGGACGCGCGAAGCACCGTGCTGACCGACCACGGCATGGTGAAAAGTGCCGTTTTTGAGGCTGATCTTCACCAGCTTTCGTCTGGCCTCTTCCATCGCCTTCTGGACCGCCACGGGCACTTCACGGGACTTGCCCTTGCCCATGCCGATTCCACCCTCGCCGTCACCAACGACAGACAAAGCGGCAAAACTCATGATGCGGCCGCCCTTCACCACCTTGGTGACGCGGTTCACATGGATCATCTTTTCGCGCAGGCCGTCGCCGCGCTCTTCGTTGCTAGTAGGTGCTGTACGGGCCATCTTGATTCTGCCTCGTTAAAATTCCAAACCGCCTTCACGCGCAGCTTCGGCCAGGGCCTTCACTCGGCCATGAAACCTGAAGCCACTGCGATCAAAGGCCACTTTTTCAATGCCCAGACTCTTGGCCTTCTGCGCCAGCTGTTTGCCGACGACAACAGCCGCATCGACGTTACCGCCATTGGCCACTTGCCCGCGCAGATCCTTGTCATTGGAAGAAGCGCTGGCCAGAACCTTGCCACCATCGGCAGAAATGATCTGCGCGTAGATATGGCTGTTGGTGCGATGCACTGCAAGGCGGATTGCCTTGACGGCCGCTATCTTGGCGCGGGTTTTGCGCGCTCTGCGAATCCGTGATTGTTTGGTATCCATTATCTGTCCTTAAGCCTTACTTCTTCTTGGTCTCTTTCTTGATAACCACTTCGTCGCTATAACGAACCCCTTTACCC
>JBAPWR010000433.1:0-7200 GCA_049283775.1 Thiobacillus sp. | reverse complement strand
TCGCCCCGGGCGGTTCGCTCCGCCACGATATTCTGCGCAAGCCACAACGCCAGCATGTGGTTGCGATATTCGCCCACCCCTTCGATGCCCACTCCCGACGCACGCAGGGCAGCGGTCAGGCCGATTGCGACGATGGCCAGGGCGACCAGCATTTCCAGCAGGCTGAAGCCGCGGGCAGGCTGTCTCATGTGCCCTCCTTCATCAGCTCCGAAGCGAAGCGGCCGGACCTGCCTGTGACGCTGACGCGGTCCTCGCCCAGGGCGAGTTCCACGGCAAGTTCGTGCGTCGCCCAGCGGCCCAGGGCGACCCTCTGCCCGAGCCCCAGGAGCCGTCCATCCACGCGGACGCTGCGGATCGTCATGCCATTCGGCAATTGACGCGGGCGAAGCAGATCGTCGCCCCTGATCACCGACCAGTCCGGCCCCTGGTCGGTCAGCTCGCGCGCCTGAAACTCATAGCTGCCCTCGTTGCCGACCCAGGCCAGCGGCATGCCGTTGACCCCGGATTCCTCGTCCGCCAGACCGAGCAGAAGCGCCAGGCGCTCGCCCTCCTCTCGGACCACGGCACGGCTGTCGGGTCGCAGGGCGACGACCGCGACGGAAAGACCGACCGAGATGATGACCAGCACCACCAGCAACTCGATCAGGGTGAAGCCCCGACCGGTTATCGGCCTGCAAGCAAAATCAGAGCATCCAGGAACCGATGTCCGCATCCGTGCCCTCTCCCCCGGATTCACCGTCCGCCCCCAGACTGATGACGTCGATCTCGCCTTGACGGCCGGGATTGAGATACAGGTAGGGATGACCCCAGGGATCATTCGGCAGTTTTTCCAGATAGCCGCCGGATTTCCAGTTGTCCGGGACGGGGGCGATGGTCGGCTTGCTGATCAGCGCCTGCAGGCCCTGCTCGGTGGTCGGATAGCGAATGTTATCGAGTCGATACAACTTGAGGGCCTGGACGATGGTGGCGATGTCCTGCTTGGCCGCGATGATGCGCGCCTGGTCGGGGCGGTCCATGATCTTCGGTGCAATCATCGCGGCCAGCACGCCGAGGATGACCAGCACGACCATGAGTTCGATGAGGGTGAAACCTTTGCTACGCATATACCAATCTCCTCGGGAAACGCTGATTAAATCAGTCCGTTCGCCCTGAGCCTGTCGAGGGGCAGTTTAAAGAGCTGATTTTATTGGATCCATTCCGCCCATGGTTCGACGGGCTCACCACGAACGGAATAAATCAGCCCTCCCTAGCTGTGACTTGCTCAGCGCACCAGACGATTCATGTCGATGATGGGCTGCATGATGGCCAGCACGATCACCAGAACTATACCGCCCATGACCAGAATCAGCAGGGGCTCCAGCAGCGCGGTCAGGGCCGACAGGCGGGTCTCGACCGACAGTTCCTGCTGCCGCGCGGCCTGCTCCAGTACGCGTGCCAGTTCGCCGCTGGCCTCGCCGCTGGCGACGAGGTGCAGCAGCATGCCGGGGAAGGCCCCGCTTTGTTTCAGCGCGCGACTGATGCTCTGTCCTTCGCGTACCCGCGCCGCGGCCTCGGCAGTAGCACGGCGGAATACTTCGTCGTCCAGCGCCGCGCCGGCATGGCCCAGGGCGTTGACGATCGGCACGCCGCTGCCCACCAGCACCGCGAGGGTATTCGCGAAACGTGCGCTGGCCAGGCCGGTGCGCAGGCGGCCGATGACCGGCAGACGCAGCAGGAAGTGATGCCAGCGCAGGCGCATGGCATCGATGGTCAGCAGGTAACGGGCGAAGACAATGCCGCCGACGACCACGATCAGTCCGAGCCACCAGGTGGCGCGGGCCGCATCCGAGACCATGATCATGGCGCGGGTCAGCCAGGGCAGCGCCTGCCTGGACTGCTCGAACACTGACACCACCTGGGGGACGACGTAGGTCAGCAGCACGCCGACGATCAGGATCGCC
The DNA here is from genome assembly GCA_049283775.1 of Thiobacillus sp. Classification (GTDB taxonomy): domain Bacteria; phylum Pseudomonadota; class Gammaproteobacteria; order Burkholderiales; family Thiobacillaceae; genus Thiobacillus. Next base: position 5,260 of record JBAPWR010000433.1, on the reverse strand, counting down.
ACCACGCTGACGATGGCGGGATAGATCAGCGCCACCCCGACTTTCTGGCGCAGGGCCTGCCCTCTTTCCAGATAGGCAGCGAGCCGCTCCATCACCTGCGGCAGGGCGCCCGCCTCTTCGCCGGCCTGGACGATGGCGCCGTAGTAGCGCGGGAAGGCACGACTGTGGCGGCTCAGGGTCTGGCCCAGACCATGGCCGGCGAGAACATCCTCATGCACGCTGCTCAAAACGGCACGCACCCTGTCCTCCTCCTGCTGCTCGACCAGGGCAGCCAGGGAGCGCTCGATGCTCAAGCCTGCCGTCAGAAGTGTCGCCAGCTGTCTGGAGAATAGCGCCAGCGCCAGGGCCGGCACCCGCCTGCCACCCCCCGCTCCGCTCTGCGCGGGCGCATTTCGCAGCGTGACGGTTTCCGCCAGCAATCCCTGCTCCCGCAGTTGGGCGCGAACCGCACGCGGATGGTCTGCCTCCAGTTCCCCGCGGTGGCGCGTCCCGCGGGCGTCGACCGCCACATAGCGCCACGCCGTCATAGGGCTTCCCGGGTCACCCTCAACACCTCCTCGATGGAAGTCTCGCCTGCCAGCACCCAGCGCAAGGCATCTTGCCGCAGGGTCTTCATGCCATGCGATTCGGCATGCTGGCGGATCAGATGTTCGCCGGCATTGTCGTGGATCAGGCGGCGCAAGGGGTCGTCGACGGTGAGGAGTTCATAGAGGCCGGTGCGCCCGCGGTAGCCGCTCTGATTGCACTCATCGCAGCCATTGGCCTGATAGACCTTGGCGGGCGGAACGGAACTGTCGAGTACCGCCCACTCCTGCGGGCTGGGAACGTAGGCGGTCTTGCAGTGCGGGCACAGCTTGCGGACCAGGCGTTGCGCCAGCACGCCGATCAGGCTGGAACCCAGCAGGAAGGACTCGATGCCCATGTCGGCGAGCCGGGTCACCGCGCTGGCCGCATCGTTGGTGTGCAGGGTGGCGATCACCAGGTGGCCGGTCAAACTCGCCTGCACGGCGATCTGCGCGGTCTCGAGGTCGCGGATTTCACCGATCAGGATGACATCCGGATCCTGCCGCAGGATCGAGCGCAGGGCCCGCGCGAAGCTCATGTCGACCCGGCTATTGACCTGGGTCTGGCCGACCCCGTCGAGGTCGTACTCGATCGGATCCTCGACCGTCATGATGTTCAGCTCGGTGTGATCCATGCGCGACAGGGCGGCATACAGCGTGGTGGTCTTGCCCGAGCCGGTGGGGCCAGTGACCAGCAGGATGCCGTACGGCTCCTTGATCAGATGGTCCATCTGCCCGAGGACTTCCGGGCTCATGCCGAGGCGGTCGAGCTGCAGGAATTCGGCACTCTTCGCCAGCAGGCGCAGCACCGCGCGCTCGCCATGCCCCGTCGGCAGGGTGGACACCCGCACGTCGACCGCCTGGCCGCCGATGCGGATGGCGATGCGGCCATCATGCGGCAAACGCTTCTCGGCAATGTCCAGATCCGCCATCACCTTGATGCGTGAAACCAGTGCGGCGTGCAGCGCCCGCGGCGGCTCGAACACGTCCTTCAGCACCCCGTCCACCCGAAAGCGAACCAGGGAGCGGTTTTCGAACGGTTCGATATGAATGTCGGAGGCCCCTTCGCGCAGGGCCTGCATAAACACCATGTTGATCAGCCTGATGATGGGGGCGTCGTCATCCGTCTCCAGCAGGTCCTGAATCCGCTTGCTGTCCTGCATGAGGCTGGACAGCTCGGCCTCGTCGCCCAGACCGTCGAGAAGTCCACTGGAACCGCCGCCATCCGAGTAGCTCTCGGAAAGCGCCACCTCGAATTCATCCTCGCTGAGCAGGCGCACCGACAGGGGAAGACCAAACTCGCGACGCAATTCGGCGAGCGTCTCCGGGCGCGTATTCGGTCTGACCTTGACTTCAAGCCCGCCGAACGGGTCCGGGTTGGCCAGCACCCCGGCCGAGCGGGCGAATGAATAGGGAATGCGTTTCAAGGTGCGGTTGGCGTGGGCGGAACCGGGGCAGCATCCTGGCTTGGGCGGGTACTGCCCAGATACAGGTGGTCGCTGATCAGGGGCGTGCTCACATCCGGCAGCATGAACTTGCTGCCAGGCGCCAGGGACTTCTCCTGGCCGAGAATGTAGTCGTAACGCGGGCTGGTCACGGCAGCGGCATCGGCCGCGGTGCGCACGATCATCGGCCGCAGGAAAACCATCAGGTTGGTCTTGGTGCGCTTGCGATTACTGTAGCGGAACAGCTGACCGACGATCGGCAGATCCCCCAGAAAGGGCACGCTGTCTTCACCGTCGGACATCTGGTCCTGGATCAGTCCGCCCAGAACCACGACCTGTCCGTCATCCACCAGCACGGTGGAATCGATGGAACGCTTGTCGGTGGAAGCCAGGGTGGGATCCGTCCCCGGCGACGGACGAAGTTGCGACACTTCCTGGGAAATCACCATGCGAACCGTGCCGCCCTCGCTGATCTGCGGCTTGACCTTGAGGGTCAGACCCACGTCCTGGCGCTCGAAGGTCGTGAAGGGATTGGAGAGCCCGTCAGAGGCCGAAGCCGGTGTGGTGAACGAACCGGTTGCGAAGGCCACGTTGGAGCCCACGGAAATCTTCGCCTCCTCGTTGTCGAGGGTGAGCAGGCTGGGGGTCGAAAGGATGTTGCCGCCCGCCTCCGTTTCCAGGGCGCGCGCCAGAACGCCGAAACTCTCGCCCTTGAGAAAGCCGACGGTCAGGCCGCTGGCGATGCCGAGCAAGCCGGCAGTCGTGCCGGAGGTGGCCGCCGCGGTGATCACACCGATATTGGTGGCAGGGGTGCTGTTGCCGAACAGGCCGCCCAGCGTGTTGTTACTGGACACCGTGCCGGCGCCGATCCACTGGATGCCGAATTCCGCCGCCTTGTCCGCCGACACCTCGACGATAAGCGCCTCGATCAGCACCTGGGCGCGACGCACGTCGAGCTTTTCCACGACCGCCTTGAGGTTGGCGAACACGGCTTCAGGTGCGGTGATGATCAGGGCATTGCTGCCGGGGTCGGCCTGGACCATTCCGGGACCGAGGTCCTGGCTGGATGTGGCGGTGGCTGTCGCAAGCTGGGCTGTCGCAGCCTGGGCAGCAGCGGCCTGGGGCACGGAGCCCGTATCCGAGGCGAGAATGTTGCGCAGGGTCTTGGCCACTTCGACTGCCTGGGCATTCTTCAGGTAGATCACGTGGACATTGCCCGCCACCGGCGTGGGAACGTCCAGCGTGGCGGCCAGGTTCTGCACCTTGCCGACCAGGCTGCGATCGCGGCCGCGGACGATCAGGCTGTTGGAGCGGTCATCCACCGCGATCTGCAGGAGGTCGACGCCACCGCCCGGCGCCTGGCCCGGCATCGGCGCGAACACGCGTGTCACCAGGGCGGCAAGTTCCTTGGCAGAAACGTACCTGAGCGGGATCAGCACGGGTTCGTCGACTGAAGGAACATCCAGACTGGCGATCACCTGTTCCAGACTGGCGAGGTTGTCCGCGTAGTCGGTCACGATCAGGGTGTTGCTCGAGGCATCTGCACTGAATGTTCCGTTGGGGCCGACCAGTGAACGCAGCGCAGCCTGAAGCTGAGGGGCCGATTCGTGTCGCAGACTGAAAACGCGCGTGACCATTTCACCCCCGGCCCGCTTGCCACGCGACTTTCCGGTGCTGGTCGTTGCATGGAACTTGGCATCCGCCTCAGGGACGATGCGCACTACCCCGTCGCTCTGTATCGCCGCATAACCCTGCATCCTCAACGCCGAGAGGACGATGTCATAGGCGACGGAGGGGCTGACCGGACGCGGTGAGGTGATCCTGAGCGTGCCCTTGACACGCGGATCCACCACGAAGGTTCGTCCCGTCATCTCGCTCATGGCCTGGATCACCGAGTGGATGTCGGCATTGACGAAATTCAGGGTGATCCAGCCCTTGGGCGGCTCCTTGGCCGCACCTGCAACCCCCGCCCAGAACATGGACAGGGTGAGTATCAAGACATAAAAGCCTCGCATCGATGCATTCATCTCTCTTGTTCCGGACGGAATGTCTGCCTGGGGCGCTTGGTGACTGTCTGCGGCGGCGATTCCGCCGATGGCACTGCAATTTCGGGGAGCATCAGTTCCTTTTCGACTCCTGAAGCAAGGAGAATCACGCGGTCTCTTTCGATATGTTTGAGGACAACCCCGGGGGCAACTTCGTCGCCGGGAAATGCGTGCACGTCGCCGCTTCGTGTGCGTATCGTGGCAAACCCTCCTCCACGCGTACCCGCATAGACACCAGTCAACTGCAAGCCTTCGACGTCCTCGGATTTTACGTCAGCAGTTGCGAACAATCGACTGATGGAACCAGTACCGGATTCGGGCTGGGCAATGACTGCCGAAGGGAGCTCTGCCACGGGGCGCGGTGCTGTGAGCCGGGTCAACCACCAGGCTGCCAGAATGATTCCTGCCAGAGCAAAGGCCACTGCGAGCAGACGACCCGCGGAATCAAAAATCGCCGGGCCAGACATCGAAGGAAAATGTAATCGTTCAATCTTCACGGTTCGAAGGCAGGCGTCTCGAGAGCATGCGCGTCAGCATATTACAAAAACTCAGTTCGCCGCGACTTGTCGAGGCTCACGATTCCACGCCGCACAGGCGACGATCCCACGAAACGTGGCTTCCAACATCAGACCGACTTGAGGACAGCAAACGTCTCCGCTGACTCCAGTCATCATGCTAGTGACGCAGCACCGGCAAGAAGACCTCTGCATCCGCGATCACTCTGGCTTGACTGCAGCAATTCCGCTCTCGGAATAGGGCGCGACATATTCGATTTTCGCCTTGTCACGCAGTTGCTTTAACAGGCTGTCCATCCCGTCGGTGCGGCGCTGCCTGTAAAGTTTTTCCTCGATGGCCGGCTTGGCCTCCTCCAGGGTCCTGGGCTGAGAATGCACGGCATGGACACGAATGACGCTGAATTGATCCGGACCCTCCAGGGTAAGCACGTCACCCGCCTGGACATCCCTGAGTTTGCCTAGAACATTCTTGGGCATGTCCTCTGCAGCCGCACTCACCGCTTGAGTGTTGCTCAGGATCTTCTTTTCGGCCAGCCAGGCAACGAACTCGTCGTAGTTTTTGCCCTCACCGAATTTTTCCTTGATCTCGCCTGCATCCTCCGGCCGCACCTTAATCATGAGTTCATCCATTTCGAACACCTTTCGATCGGAATACAGTTCCGGGTTCTGATCGAAGTAGGCCTTGATATCGG
>JBAPWR010000432.1:0-7166 GCA_049283775.1 Thiobacillus sp. | reverse complement strand
GTCCTCGGCGGCGTCGATCATGTCCGGGCTGGTGCCGATGATCGGCACGCCGTTGGCTTCCAGGTCGCGCGCCAGCTTGAGCGGCGTCTGCCCGCCGTACTGCACGATCACGCCCCAGGGCTTCTCGATGCGCACGATCTCGAGCACGTCCTCCAGCGTCAGCGGCTCGAAATACAGGCGGTCGGAGGTGTCGTAGTCGGTCGACACCGTCTCCGGGTTGCAGTTGACCATGATGGTCTCGAAGCCGTTTTCGCGCAGCGCCAGGGCGGCATGCACGCAGCAGTAGTCGAATTCGATGCCTTGGCCGATGCGATTGGGACCGCCGCCCAGCACCATGATCTTTTTCGCGTCGCTCGGCCGCGACTCGCACTCTTCCTCGTAGGTCGAATACATGTAGGCGGTCTGGGTGGCGAACTCGGCGGCACAGGTATCGACGCGCTTGTAGACCGGATGGATGGCCAGTTCGTTGCGGCGCGCGCGCACCGCGTGCTGGTCGGTGCTGAGCAGCGTCGCGAGGCGGCGGTCGGAGAAGCCGGCGCGCTTGAGCTGGCGCATCTGCTCGGCGGTCACGTGTTCCAGAAGTCGCCCGGCGAGGTCGCGCTCCATTTCGATCAGACCGAGGATCTGGTCGAGGAACCAGGGATCGATCTTCGAGATGGCGTGGACTTCCTCGAGGCTCATGCCGACGCGGAAGGCATCGCCCACGTACCAGATGCGCTCGGGACCGGGCGACATCAGCTCGGCTTCGATCTCGTCGTCGTCGCTGGTGTGCGGATCGAGTCCGTCGGCGCCGACTTCCAGCCCGCGCAGGGCTTTCTGCAGCGATTCCTGGAAGGTGCGGCCCATCGCCATCACCTCACCGACCGACTTCATCTGCGTGGTCAGGCGATCGTCGGCCTGGGGGAATTTCTCGAAGGCGAAGCGCGGCACCTTGGTGACGACGTAGTCGATCGATGGCTCGAACGAGGCCGGGGTGGCGCCGCCGGTGATCTCGTTCTGCAACTCGTCGAGGGTGTAGCCGATGGCGAGCTTGGCCGCCACCTTGGCGATCGGGAAGCCGGTCGCCTTGGATGCCAGCGCCGAGGAGCGCGACACCCGCGGGTTCATCTCGATCACCACCATGCGGCCGTCGGCCGGGTTGATGGCGAACTGCACGTTGGAGCCGCCGGTATCGACGCCGATCTCGCGCAGCACCGCCAGCGAGGCGTTGCGCATGATCTGGTACTCCTTGTCGGTCAGCGTCTGTGCCGGCGCGACGGTGATCGAGTCGCCGGTATGGACGCCCATCGGGTCGAAGTTCTCGATCGAACAGATGATGATGCAGTTGTCCTTGCGGTCGCGCACCACCTCCATCTCGTATTCTTTCCAGCCGAGCAGCGACTCCTCGATGAGCAGTTCGTGGGTCGGCGAGGCTTCCAGACCGCGCTCGCAGATGGCGACGAATTCGTCCTTGTTGTAGGCGATGCCGCCACCCGAACCGCCCATCGTGAAGGACGGCCGGATGATGGCCGGGAAGCCGAGCGCGGCCTGGACCTGCAGCGCCTCTTCCATGCTGTGGGCGATCGACGAACGCGCCGAACCCAATCCCAGCTTGGTCATCGCCGCCTTGAACTTCTCGCGGTCCTCGGCCTTGTCGATCGCTTCCTTGGAAGCGCCGATCATTTCCACGCCATATTTTTCCAGCACCCCGTGCCTGGCCAGGTCGAGCGCGCAGTTGAGCGCGGTCTGTCCGCCCATGGTCGGCAGCAGCGCGTCGGGGCGCTCCTTCTCGATGATCTTTTCCACCACCTGCCAGGTGATCGGCTCGATGTAGGTCGCATCGGCCATGCCCGGGTCGGTCATGATCGTCGCCGGGTTGCTGTTGACGAGGACGACCCGGTAACCCTCCTCGCGCAGAGCCTTGCAGGCCTGGGCGCCGGAATAGTCGAATTCGCAGGCCTGGCCGATGACGATGGGGCCGGCGCCGATGATGAGGATGCTGTGTAGGTCAGTGCGCCTGGGCATAATCAGTGTACCGGGGCATGGTCGGCCATCAACTGGATGAATCGATCGAACAGGTAGGCCACGTCGTGCGGGCCGGGACTGGCCTCGGGGTGGCCCTGGAAGCTGAACGCCGGCGCATCGGTACGGGCGATGCCCTGCAGCGAGCCGTCGAACAGCGAGACGTGGGTACTGCGCAGGGTCGCCGGCAGGGTCGCCGCATCGACCGCGAAGCCGTGGTTCTGACTGGTGATGGCGACACGCCCGCTATCGAGGTCCTTGACCGGATGGTTGGCGCCATGGTGGCCGAACTTCATCTTCACGGTTTTGGCCCCCGAGGCGAGCGCCAGCAGCTGGTGGCCGAGGCAGATGCCGAAGGTGGGGATCTTCGCCGCCACCAGTTCGCCGATGGCGCGAATCGCGTAATCGCAGGGCTCCGGGTCGCCGGGACCGTTGGACAGGAATACGCCATCCGGCTTCAATGCCAGCACCTCGGCGGCGCGCGCGGTGGCCGGTAGCACGGTCAGCCGGCAACCGCGTTCGGCGAGCATGCGCAGGATGTTGTGCTTGACGCCGTAATCGAAGGCGACGACATGGAAGCGCGGCGACTCCTGGCGGCCGTAGCCGCGCCCCAGCTTCCACTCGGTCTCGCTCCAGTCGTAGGCCGCAGGCGCGGTCACCACCTTGGCCAGATCCATGCCGGCCAGCCCCGGGAAGGCCTTCGCGGCAGCCAGCGCCTCGGCCTCGTCGATGCGGCCGGCCATGATGCAGCCGCTCTGGGCGCCCTGTTCGCGCAGGATGCGGGTCAGGCGGCGGGTGTCGAGATCGGCGATCGCCACGATATTCTGGCTCGCCAGGTACTCAGGCAGCGAGGACCCGGAGCGGAAATTCGAATGCAGGCGCGGCACGTCGCGTACCACCAGCCCGGCGGCGTGGATGCGCCCGGCCTCGACGTCCTCGGCGTTGACGCCGGTGTTGCCGATATGCGGATAGGTCAGGGTGACGATCTGCCGCGAATACGAGGGGTCGGTGAGGATTTCCTGATAGCCGGTCAGCGCGGTATTGAAGACCACCTCGCCGACGGTCATACCTTCGGCGCCGATGGAACGGCCACGAAATACCGAGCCGTCAGCTAGAACAAGGATGGCGGGGCAGGTGCTGGACAAGAAACACTCCGGAAAGCAGGTGACAAAATTCAGGCGGGCCGCTCGCGCAGTCCCGCCTGAACTTGAATGGCGCAATTATAGCCGCTTTGGGTCGATCGCTTCAACGCCGCCCTGCCCTGCGGCGCGAAGCCCGGAACCCGGCCTGCCGGCCCCTCAGGAACGCGCGGAATCGGCCGCGTTCTGCGACTTGACCACGGTCATCGCGCCGGCGATCAGGCTGCTGAGGTCTGCCATGTTCGACGGCACGATCAGGGTGTTGCCGGTCTTGGCGAGGCCCGAGAACGCCTCGACGTACTTCTCCGCCACCTTCAGGTTCACCGCCTGGATGCCGCCGGGCTGCTCGATCGCCATGGCCACGCGGGCGATGGCTTCGGCGTTTGCCTCGGCGATGGCCTTGATCGCCTCGGCCTCGCCCTTGGCAACGTTGATCGCCGCCTGCATCTCGCCTTCGGATTCCTGGATCGCGGCATTGCGTTCGCCGGTGGCGATGTTGATCTGCTCCTGCATGCGGCCTTCGGATGAGGCGATCAGCGCGCGCTTTTCACGTTCGGCGGTGATCTGCCGCTGCATGGCATGGAGGATTTCCTTGGGCGGCGTGAGGTCCTTGATCTCGTAGCGCAGCACCTTGACGCCCCAGTTGGTCGAGGCCTCGTTGAGCGCCAGCACCACGCCGCGGTTGATGTCGTCACGCTCCTCGAAGGTGCGGTCCATCTCCATGCGGCCGATCAGCGAACGCAGCGTCGTCTGCGCCAACTGCGATATCGCCGAGATGTAGTCGCTCGAGCCGTAGGAGGCCATCTTCGGGTCGGTCACCTGGAAGTAGAGGATGCCGTCGACCGCCAGCTGGGTGTTGTCTCTGGTGATGCAGACCTGGCTCGGCACGTCGAGGGGGATTTCCTTGAGCGAATGCTTGTAGGCGACGGTGTCGACGAAGGGGATCACCAGATTGAGGCCCGGCACCAGCACCGCGTGGAACTTGCCGAGCCGCTCGACCACCCAGGCGTTCTGCTGCGGCACAACGCGGACGCCCTTGGCGACGACGATGAGGATGACGACGAGGATGACCAGTGCGACGATGTCCATGAAATGCTTCTCCGTTCAGTTGCCAAGAATGAGGGTGGTGCCCCGGACCGCGCGGATGTACAACGGCCGGCTGCCGTCGACCTCGGGCGACTCGGCCTCGGCGTCCCACAGCGCGCCGCGGTAGTTCACCGTGCCGCGCCCGTCGGCCCAGGATTCGGCCTGCACGGGACGGCCTATGTCGAGGTCCTGGGCCTCGCGCTCGGTGTGCGCGGTTGAACGCTGCCAGCGGCGCAACGCCAGGGTTCCGGCAGACGCGACCAGCGCGGCGACGATGAATTGCACCACGAGGCTGGCGCCGAGCCAGGCCGCCAGCCCCGCGGCAAGCGCTGCAACACCGTAGACCAGCAGGTAGAAGGTGCCGCTGGTCAGCTCCAAGCCGACCAGCGCCAGCGCCAGGATCCACCACCATAGATAAAGCTGCATGTCATTTCCTCATGGATGCCCTCTGGGCACGATCAGCGGACGATTCGCCAGTTCGTCGGGATTATGCCCGGAAGGCGGGAAATGTTGCGCGAGGAGTTCGCCGACCTGGCGGATGCCCTGCAACGCTCCGCGCTCGAATTCGCCGCGGCGGAACAGTGCCTCCATTTCCTGCGCCACCGCCTCCCAGGCAGCCGGATCGACCCGCGCCGCGATGCCGCGGTCGGCGACGATCTCGATGTCGTGGTCAGCCAGCAGCAGGTAGATCAGCACGCCGCTGTTGTGCTCGGTGTCCCACACCCGCAGGCTGGAAAACACCTCGATCGCGCGCTCGCGTCCGCGGGTGCCGCGCCACACCCGGGACGGCGCCAGGCTGTTCTCGATGGCGAAGCGGATCTCGCCGCCGTGGGTGGTTTCGCTGGCGCGGATCGCGGCCTCGATGGCATCGAGGGTGGATTGCGGAAAGTCGCGCCGCCACGCCCAGGGGGACATGAACAGATGCCTGAACCAGCGCCTGAAGTTCACCATGAGCCTGACGCGCCTCCGCCGCCGAAACCACCCCCACCACCGCCCCAGGATCCGCCGCCACCGCCGAATCCGCCCCTACCGCCGCTGGACCAGCCACCGCCGCGGCCACGAAAGCCGGAGAGCACGGCGGCAAACACGAACAGCACGATGAACAACAGCAGCGGACTGAATCCCAACATAAGCGCCCCGAGGCCGCCGCTGCCCAGGGCTGCGAGTCCGCCGGCAGCCGGCCGGCTCATCAGGGCCGACAGCAGCCAGCCGGCCATCACGCCGCCGATGACCAGAAAGCCGAACACGGCATCGTCGCCTTCACCCGTTTGAGATTCGGGCGGCGGCAGCGCCTCACCTTCGATCAGCCGCATCAACTGCTGCACGCCGGCCTCGATGCCGCGGTAGAAATCGCCCTGCCTGAAATAGGGGGTGATGGTCTCGGCGATCACCCGCTTGGCGATGGCGTCGGGAATCGCCCCCTCGAGGCCGTAGCCGACTTCGAGGCGCAACTTGCGGTCATCCTTGGCAATGATGAAGATCACTCCGTCGTCGAACCGTTCGCGACCAATCTTCCATCGTTCGGCGACGCGGATGCCGAACTGCGCGATGTCCTCGCCCCCCAGCGTCGGCACCATCAGGACCGCGATCTGGCTGCCCTTCTCTGCCTCGAAGTCAGCCAGCTGCTGTTCGAGCGCGGCCGCCTGTTCGGCGCTCAGTGTCGCACTGAGATCGGTGACGCGGCGCGTCAGCTCGGGCACCGCCAGCTGCGCCCAGGCCGACAGTGCGAACAGCGCCAGCAGCAGGGCGAATGCGACGCGACTCCGAGCGAATCGCATGATGCGAAGCTCAGTATCCCTGCGACAGGCCGCCGGAAGGGGCGCCACCGGTGCTGGAAGAGGGCCCGGCCGGCGTCGCCGCAGCGGGCGGCGCGCTGAAGTCCACTTTCGGCGGGGCAGCGATCGCCGCCTCGTCCTCGACAGCGAAAGTCGGCTTCACCTGATAGCCGAAGAGCATCGCGGTCAGGTTGGAGGGAAAGGAGCGCACCGTGACGTTGTAGGCTTTCACCGCGGCGATGTAACGGTTGCGCGCCACAGCGATGCGGTTCTCGGTGCCCTCGAGCTGCGCCTGCAGGTCGCGGAACAGGCCGTCGGCCTTGAGTTGCGGATAGTTTTCGGCCACCAGCAGCAAACGCGAAATCGCCCCGGTCAGCTCGCCCTGTGCGGCGATGAAGCGCTGGAACGCCGCCTCATCGTTGACCAGTTCGGGCGTCGCCTGGATCGCGCCGACGCGGGCGCGCGCCTCGGTCACTTCGAGAAAGACCTTTTCCTCGTGCGCCGCGTAGCCCTTGACCACGTTGACCAGGTTCGGCACCAGGTCGGCGCGGCGCTGGTACTGGTTGAGCACTTCGGCCCAGGTCGCCTTGATGTCCTCTTCGGTGGTTTGCAGGGTGTTGTAGCCGCAGCCCGACAGGACCAAAGCCATGAATGTCACCATCAGCCATTTCAACATGTCACGCTCCTCGTTCAACTCGACATGCCCGATGCGGAAGCCGGCGGAACCCGGCCCCTGCGAAATCGGGCTCACTGCAAAAGTGTAACCAACTCTGCCTCGGCGCGGCCGTCTTCCAGCCACAGGCGGGCCACGCTGACCGGCAGCTTGAAGCGGCGCGGCCCCGCGCTGCCCGGGTTGACGAACAACACGCCGCAACGGGTTTCGACATGCGGCCGATGGGAGTGGCCGCATACGACCACGCTCACCCCGGCGACGGCGGGCTCGATGGCCAGTTCGTCGAGGATGTGCAGGACGTGGATGCGCACGCCGTCGAGTTCGATATCGGCCGTCCAGGGAATCGGCGCTGCCCAGTCGGCGCGGTCGTTGTTGCCGCGCACCACTGTCAGCGGGGCGATGCGCGCCAGCGTATCGAGCACCCCCCGCGACTCGCCGCTGCGCGAGCCGATGTCGCCGGCATGGATGATGTGCGCACAGCCGCGCAGCGCC
>JBAPWR010000431.1:0-3716 GCA_049283775.1 Thiobacillus sp. | reverse complement strand
ACCTTGCTGCGCTGCTTCAACCGCATGAACGACCTGGTCGATATCTGCCGTGTCGAGGGCAAGATCCTGCTCGACGGGAAGAACATCTACGACAGGGACGTCAACGTCGCGCTGCTGCGCCGCCGCGTCGGCATGGTGTTCCAGAAGCCCAACCCGTTTCCCAAGTCGATCTACGAGAACGTCGCCTACGGCCTGCGCATCATGGGCGTCAACAACCGCAGCACGCTGGATGAAGCGGTCGAGAAGTCGTTGCGCGGTGCGGCCTTGTGGGACGAGGTCAAGGATCGCCTGCAGGAAAGCGGCATGAGCCTTTCCGGCGGCCAGCAGCAGCGTCTGGTGATCGCCCGCGCCATCGCTCTCGAGCCCGAGGTGTTGCTGCTCGACGAGCCGGCTTCCGCGCTCGACCCGATCTCCACCGCAAAGATCGAGGAACTGGTCAACGAGATGAAGGACAAGTACACCATCATCATCGTCACCCACAACATGCAGCAGGCGGCGCGGGTGTCCGACTACACCGCCTTCATGTACATCGGTGAACTGATCGAGTTCGGCCGCACCAACGACCTGTTCCTCAAGCCCACGGTCAAGCAGACCGAGGATTACATCACCGGCCGCTTTGGCTGATCCGGGAAAGAAAATTCGCCCGACCCGAAGCGGCAGAAGGCCTCCATCGTGCAGGCGTGACGACAGGGTCGGGCTCGCTATCAGAGTTCCACAACCATGCAGCAGCAACGCCCTGGTTCGTCCATGAGCCCGAGAAATACAAGGCAGTACGATTCGACACGACTTGGCCCGGAAGCCGAGGCGGCGGAGATCTTTGCCCCGCGAATCTATCTGGTCGATCCGGATCCGCTGACGCGGGCGCAACTCGTGGAGTACTTGCGCCACAAGGGCTTCGATGTCGTCTCGACAACGGACATCGAAGCCTCGCCTGCGCCGGCCGACCTGCTGATCCTTGCACTGGACGGCGCGGAATTGCGCGCCAACCGGCCGCAGTGGCTTTCTGCCAGGCCGGACGTCGCCACCATCGTCCTCGACCGGCCGCGCGTGTTTCCGGGGCGGGCCGCCGCCCTCGGGTTTACGCCGGATGCCCGACTGTCCCTGCCTATCCAGCCCCGCAAGCTGGTGGCCACGATCAGGCAGGTTCTTAGTCTGGCGCGAGTCGAATCCGTCGACGCCCGAGAAAAGTCTGCGCGCCTGTACCGGTTCGCGGGATGGACCCTGCATCGTCACGGACGCAGACTGGAATCGCGCGACGGCAAGTCGATCGTGCTGACCAAGCTGGAATTCGAGGTGTTGCAGACGCTTCTGACGTTCCCCCGCCAGTTGCTGACCCGCCAGCAGCTGATCGATTTCGCCTGGGGGCCCGACAAGCAAGTCGAGAGCAGAAGGCTGGATTACCCCATTACTCGCCTGCGCCGTCACCTGGGCGATGACATCAAGTTTCCGACGCTGATCAAGACGGTCGTCGGGCGCGGCTATCGCCTCGATGCCGAAGTGGAAAAACTCTCCTAGCCAGCCTCCCGTCTTGCCCCGTCCAGTCCTCTGCGAAGTGCTCGAGCAGATATTGGCCCACTCCGGTTCCCGCCCGGTCACAGACCCACGGCAGGGCGGAAAAGCGCAGCGCCTTCCGCCACCTGCTTGCCGAACGAATCCAGGTTGCAACGGCAGGACTTGCCGTGGCGCCACTCAGTTCACTGGTAGATCAGGCCGGACATCGGGACATGGCGAGAGGTCAATCAACAGCCCAGAACAGATCGGCAGTAGCCCCGAAGGCTGATGCTGTCGGCGGTGTCCGATATCTGGGAGGCTCATCCGGCAGTTGCCGGCCGGTTGCGGGCGTCCAGCCAGGGGAGTTCAACCGTCTCATGTTCGGCAAAAGCGGGCGGGTGGGGCTCATGCTTGAAAGTTCCACTGGAGCCGGGGCGATTCAACGGGTCATTCTGCCCAGAATGCAGTTTATGAACCCCTGACCTGCCGGCCCATTTAAAATTTGCGACTACGGGCAGAGATAAAAGGATTGGCACATGCTGAGCTCATCACTTCATCGCAGAGTTTCCCCCCTACTGTTTGGATTGAGCCTGATGGCGCTGCCGGCCGCCGCCAGCCAACTTACGGCGGCGCAATCCGACCCGATCGTACTCGGCTGGATGCAGGGTTTCCCGCCCCCGGCCGACAAGCTGATCATGCAGCCCGACTCCAACTACTTCAGCTTTCCCAAGCTGCGCTGGACGGTCTGCCACATTCGCGAGTTGCTGCCGACCGAGCAGGTCAGCCGCGGCCTCGGCGCGCCGGTGCCCCTGGAATACGCCCTGGATGAGGCTGCCATCGACGCCCTCGGTTTCACGCCTACAGGCTCGCACGAGCGCATGACCTGGAAGGAGTCCATGGCCGCCAACTACACCGATGGCATGCTGATCCTGCACCGGGGCAAGATCGTGTACGAACGTTACTTGGGATGTTTGGATGAGTCTGGCAAGCACGCAGCCATGTCCATGACCAAATCCCTGACCGGCTTGCTGGCGGAGATCCTGGTGGCCGAGGGCGTCCTCGATGAAAAGGCGTTGGTCGCCTCTATCGTGCCGGAGCTCAAGGACAGCGCATTCGGTAGCGCCACGGTGCGGCAGGTGATGGACATGACCACCGCCCTCGACTACACGGAGAACTACGCCGATCCGCAATCCGGCATCTGGAGGTATTCCGCCGCCGCCAGCCCGCTGCCCAAGCCTGCCGGCTACGTCGGGCCGAACGGCTATTTCCAGTATCTCCAGACTGTCGGGCAGGCAGGGTGCCACGGCCGCACCTTCGGCTACAAGACGATCAATACCGACGCCCTCGGCTGGATCCTCTCCCGGGTCACGGGCAAGGCGCTGACGGAACTCCTGTCCGAGCGCATCTGGAGCCGGATGGGCGCCGAGCAGGACGGCTACATGACCGTGGACGGCCTGGGTACGCCTTTCGCGGGCGGCGGGCTGAGCGCCGGCTTGCGGGATCTGGGCCGCATCGGCCAACTGGTCCTCAATGGCGGACACATCAATGGCCGTCGCCTGTTCCCATCCGAGGTCACCCGCAGTCTCGCGACGGGGGGCGACA
Organism: Thiobacillus sp.; assembly: GCA_049283775.1. Classification (GTDB taxonomy): domain Bacteria; phylum Pseudomonadota; class Gammaproteobacteria; order Burkholderiales; family Thiobacillaceae; genus Thiobacillus. Next base: position 623 of record JBAPWR010000431.1, on the reverse strand, counting down.
AGAAGGCCTTCGCTGCGGGCTACAGCGGCCTTCCGGGCGGCAGCTATCGCGGCATGTGGTGGGTCTATCACAATGCCCACGGCGCCTTTGCGGCCCGTGGCGTGCACGGCCAGACCATCTACGTGGACCCGAAGGCCGAGATGGTCATCGTGCGCCTGGCCTCCCATCCCAAGGCCAGCAACGCCGCCAACGATCCTACCTCTTTGCCTGCCTATCAGGCGGTGGCGGACTACCTGCTGACGAAGCCCTGAGCGGGATCTCGCCCAGATCGTGAGCGCGGGCAGGCGTGACGTTTGCCTAAGTCCGAGCCACCTCGATGCTCCAGTAAGCGGATGGGCCCGCACCGACGAACAATGGGCGACTCGGTTTCCCCATCGGCCGCTTCGAGGCGTGAGCCGCCTGTGAGATTGCCGAAACCAACAACTGCAAAGGCCGCCCCCCGCCATTTGCGGACCCAGAAAGCTGACGTAGCCGAAAACGTAGGTTCACTGTGACGTACGATGGCAGCTCCCGGCCAATACAAGACGTTCGGATTTCGCCTTTAAAGCAGCCCATTTACTGAAGAACGTTTTGGCTGGGCTCGTAGGTCCGCACTGACACCAGCTATCCTGACAGCTCATGTG
>JBAPWR010000430.1:0-3896 GCA_049283775.1 Thiobacillus sp. | reverse complement strand
CCAGCGCAGCTCGGTCTCATCGTTGTCGGCGCGATCCTCGACTGCCCAAGACCATCTCGCCTTAGAATGCTGTTCCATTTGTCGACTGCCCGACTTGGCCAGGCAAACCTGCCAGCGGCCGTGAGCGGCAGTATCGAAGGGAAATACCTGCATGTCCGACATCGCCGAAAGATCACTGCGCACCCGGGCCGCGCGCTCCGTCGAGGCCTTGCGCCGTTCCTTCAGCGACAACCTGTTCTATCTCAGCGGGCGGTCCTTCCAGAAGGCGACGCCGGCCGATCTGTATACGGCACTCGCCTACACGGTGCGCGACCGCATGCTGGAGCGCTTCATCATCACCGGCGAGAGTTACAAGCGCAGCGATGCCCGGGCGGTCTGCTATTTCTCCGCGGAATTCCTGCTCGGGCCGCACCTCGGCAACAACATTCTCAATCTCGGCCTGCGCGACAACCTCGAGGAGGCCCTGCGCGGACTGGGGCTGGACCTGGAAAGCCTGCTGCAGCAGGAACAGGAGCCCGGCCTCGGCAACGGCGGACTCGGCCGCCTCGCCGCCTGTTACCTGGATTCCCTCGCCACCCTGGAACTGCCTGCGATCGGCTACGGCATCCGCTACGAGTTCGGCCTTTTCGACCAGGTGGTCAAGGATGGCTGGCAGGTGGAAGTGACCGATGCCTGGCTGCGCGACGGCAACCCCTGGGAGATCTCGCGCCGCGAGCGACGCTATCCGGTCAAACTCGGCGGCCATACCGAGCAATTTCTCGATGACCAGGGCCGCCTGCGGGTCAGATGGGTGACCGGCTGCACGGTCTACGGCGTCGCCTATGACACCCCCATCCTCGGCTATGGCGTCATCAACGTGAACCTGCTGCGGCTGTGGAAGGCCGAGGCGCAGGATTCCTTCGACTTCCAGGCCTTCAACATGGGGAATTACTACGGCGCGGTCGAGGAGATGGTGGCGGCCGAGAACCTGACCAAGGTGCTCTATCCCAACGACGAGCCGGAAGTCGGCAAGGAGTTGCGGCTCAAGCAGCAGTATTTCTTCGTTTCATGCTCGCTGCAGGACATGGTCCGCATCAACCTGCGGGATGTCGGCGATCTCGGCCGCTTTGCGGAGAAATTCGTGGTCCAGCTCAACGACACCCACCCGGCCATCGCGATCCCTGAGCTGATGCGCTTGCTGGTCGACGAGTACGATTTTTCCTGGGAGGCGGCCTGGGAGATCACTCGCGCGAGCTTCGCCTACACCAACCACACCCTGCTGCCGGAGGCCCTCGAAACCTGGCCGCTGGAACTATTCCGGCGCATCCTGCCGCGCCACCTCGAGATCATCCACGAGATCAACCGGCGCTTTCTCGACGAGGTGCGCATGCGCTTCATGGAGGATGAGGCACGCGTCAGGCGCATGTCGCTGATTTCCGGGGAAAGCGTGCCCAAGGTGCGCATGGCGCATCTCGCGGCGGTTGGCAGCTTCGCCGTCAACGGCGTTGCCGCGCTGCACTCGGAGTTGCTCAAGTCCACGGTGCTGCGCGATTTTCATGAGTTGTGGCCGGAGAAATTCGGCAGCGTGACCAATGGCGTCACGCCGCGCCGCTTCATCGCTCTGGCCAACCCGCCGCTTGCACGGCTGATCGAGGACACCATCGACGGCGACTGGTTGCGCAACCTGGATTCCCTGAAGCGTCTCGAACCCTGGGCTGACGACCCCGCATTCAGGGCGCGCTGGCGTGAGGTCAAGATGGCAGCCAAGCAGCAGCTGGCCGGCTATATCCGCGAAGTGACCGGAATCGAGGTCGACCCCGCGTCCCTGTTCGATATCCAGGCCAAGCGCATCCACGAGTACAAGCGCCAGCACCTCAACCTGCTCCACCTCGTCAGTCACTATTGCCGCCTGAAAGCCGATCCGCAACTGCAGGTCCAGCCACGCACCTTCATCTTCGGCGGCAAGGCCGCGCCCGGCTACCGCATGGCCAAGCTGATTATCAAATTGATCAACTCGGTGGCCGAGGTGGTCAATCGCGATCCGCAGGTCGAGCGGATGATGAAGGTGGTGTTCATCCCCGACTTCAACGTCAAGAACGCCCAGCGCATCTATCCCGCAGCCGACCTCTCCGAGCAGATTTCCACCGCCGGCATGGAAGCCTCGGGAACCGGCAACATGAAATTCTCGATGAATGGCGCACTGACCATCGGCACCCTGGATGGCGCCAACGTCGAGATACGCGAAGCGGTCGGCGAGGAAAACTTCTTCCTCTTCGGCCTGACGACGGCGGAGGTGAGGGAGCGACTGGATAAGGGTTATGAGCCGAGGCAGCTGATCGAGGCCGATCCCGAGTTGCAGCACGCCCTCGACCTGATCGACTCCGGCCTGTTTTCCCACGGCGACCGGCAACTGTTCGCCCCGCTGACCGCCAAGCTGCGGGAAAAGGATCCCTACCTGGTGTGCGCCGATTACCGCGCCTACATGGAGTGCCAGGAGAAGGTCGACACCCGCTATCGCGACCAGGAAGGCTGGACCCGGATGTCCATCCTCAACGTGGCGCGCATCGGCCGCTTTTCGTCCGACCGCGCCATACGTGAATATGCGGAGAATATCTGGCGCGTCCAGCCGGTGTCGGTCAAGGGCTGAACGGGGATAGTTTGTGCGATGCGGCGGGTTGCCGTCCTGGCCACCGGGACCAAAGACCAATGGCCGTTTTTTTCAGTTTGGTTAAGGTACGGGAATGTCGGCCATTCATATTGCCGAGGTAGCGCGCCAATTGAAGTTGGAGGTAGGATTGTTTTTGTTTTTGCTCATAAAACCGAGGAATCGTCGCGATGAAAAGAACCCCGAATGAAGAGTATCTCGAGAAGGCCAGACAGCTCGGCAAGGAAGAAACCGAGCGCCTGTTGTCGAGAGCGCGCGGCAAGCTGACGCGCAGGCTGGAAGACCAGAAGCTGACCCCCGAGGAAGTGGTGGCGATCCAGCTCGAGATCGAGGATGAGGATCTCAACGAGTGGCGCGAGAGGTGGGACGCAATCAAGAAGAAAATCAAGTCCAAGTAGTCTGATTGTCCCGCTTCGGCACCAGTCCGGGTCTTGTCGTCAGTGTGATTTTCTATCCGGCCTTCCTGGCCAGCGGCGCCGAGCAGGCTTTCCGGGGAGGCAGCCTTTGCGCCCGGCAAATGTTCGCACGCTGCCCGCTGTATTCGCATAGAACTCCATCCGATGTGCTTGCTTTACCGCAAGCCGGAGTCCTACCCGCGCGCTTCAGGACGCGTGCCCCATTCCATCCATCAAGCGCCCGGTTCAGGGCCTGACCCTGACCACCGTGCCTTCGCGGCGCCGGTCGGCTGCGCCGTGGTGGCTCCCGCTCCCGTGATCGATGACGATGGCCTGCACCGAGCCGATCGTTTCCTGACAGCCATCCGTTCCACTTTCAGCAAGGCCGACGTGGCCCATGGCGCGCAAGGCGTCCTGGACGTCGACGCTGAAGGCCGGCTGCATGAATTCCCCGCCGCCTTCGCAACTCAGCTTGCCCGCCGCGTGCGTCACCGACAGCCGCGGTGCATCGATCGCCTGCTGTATCGGCATGCCGTGGTCGATCAGGTTGAGCGTTACGTTGAGCACCGAATTGATGATGGTGGCACCGCCGGGTGAGCCATACGCGGCGACTGGCTTGCCGTCCTTCAGCAGCAGCGTCGGTGCCATGCTCGAGCGCGGGCGCTTGCCGGGCGCGACGTCGTTGGCGCCGGGATTGTCGGCGCTGGCGGCGGGAACGAAATTGAAGTCGGTTAACTGGTTGTTGAGCAGGAAGCCGTAGCCCGGCACGGTGATCCCCGAACCCCAGGTGAATTCGATGGTGCTGGTGTAGCTGACCACGTTTCCCCAGCGGTCGACGACGGTAAAATGGGTGGTGT
>JBAPWR010000429.1:0-4098 GCA_049283775.1 Thiobacillus sp. | reverse complement strand
ATGGTGGGGGTCGTTGGTTCGAGTCCAATCGCGCCTACCAAATACCCGACAGCAAGACTCATGGAGGTTGCGAAATGTCACCGCGAACTTGTAGCGAGCACACTGGATAAACCCGGCGCGTCGCTGTTCGCAGGTCTTGTTGTGTAGTGATCAAAAAAGCGCGGCCGATCCGCGCTTTTTTGTTTTTGGAGCCCAGAGGCATGATCAAAATCACCCTTCCGGACGGGTCGGTCCGTCATTTCGAGCAGCCGCCTAGCGTGGCCGAAGTCGCCGCCAGTATCGGCGCAGGGCTCGCCAAGGCTGCGCTGGCGGGAAAGGTGGACGACCGGCTGGTCGATACCAGTCATGTCATTGAGTCCGATGCGCGCCTTGCCATCGTCACCGACCGGGATGCGGAAGGTCTCGACATGATCCGCCACTCGACCGCGCACCTGCTGGCCTACGCGGTGAAATCGCTGTTTCCCGACGCCCAGGTCACCATCGGACCGGTGATCGAGGACGGTTTCTATTACGATTTCTCCTACAAGCGTCCGTTCACCCCGGAAGATCTGGCGGCGATCGAAAAGAAGATGGCCGAGCTGGCGAAACAGGACATCCCGGTGGAGCGAACCGTCATGCCGCGTGACGAGGCGGTGAAATTCTTCCGCGACATGGGTGAGGCCTACAAGGCCGAGATCATCGCGTCGATCCCCAGCAACGAGGATATTTCGCTGTACCGGGAGGGCGACTTCATCGATCTCTGCCGCGGTCCGCACGTGCCCTCGACCGGCAAGCTCAAGCACTTCAAGCTGATGAAGCTGGCCGGTGCCTACTGGCGCGGCGACTCGAAGAACGAGATGCTGCAGCGCATCTACGGCACCGCATGGGCGAAGAAGGAGGATCTCGAGGCCTATCTGCACCGCCTGGAAGAGGCCGAAAAGCGCGACCACCGCAAGCTCGCCAAGCAGCTCGACCTGCTGCACCTGCAGGACGAGGCGCCGGGCATGGTGTTCTGGCACCCGAAGGGCTGGATCGTGTGGCAGCAGATCGAGCAGTACATGCGGCAGAAATTCGTCGAGTACGGTTACCAGGAAGTGCGCACCCCGGCCGTGATGGACCGCAGTCTGTGGGAGAAATCCGGGCACTGGGACAACTACCGCGACAACATGTTCACCACCGCCTCGGAAAACCGCGACTACGCGGTCAAGCCGATGAACTGTCCCGGCCACGTGCAGATCTTCAACAGCGGCCTGCATTCCTACCGTGATCTGCCCTTGCGCCTCGCCGAGTTCGGGTCGTGCCATAGAAACGAGCCGTCGGGAGCCTTGCACGGGATCATGCGGGTGCGCGGCTTCACCCAGGACGACGCCCACATCTTCTGCACCGAAGACCAGATCGAGCAGGAAGTCGCCGACTTCATCGTCATGCTGCAGAAGACCTACGCCGATTTCGGTTTCAACGACGTACTGGTCAAGCTGTCGACCCGGCCGGAGAAGCGCGTCGGCTTGGACGAAAGCTGGGACAAGGCGGAAGCCGCGCTGGCTGCTGCGCTCGACAAGAACCGCCTGGCCTACGACCTGCAGCCGGGCGAGGGCGCGTTCTATGGCCCGAAGATCGAGTTCACCCTGAAGGACTCGCTTGGCAGGCTGTGGCAGTGCGGCACCATCCAGCTCGACTTCAACCTGCCGGTGCGCCTCGGCGCCGAATTCGTCGACGAGGACAACAGCCGCAAGGCGCCGGTCATGCTGCACCGCGCGATTCTCGGCTCCATGGAGCGCTTCATCGGCATCCTGATCGAGCATCACGCCGGCAATTTCCCCCTGTGGCTGGCACCGGTGCAGGTGATGGTGATGAACATCAGCGAAAACCAGGCCGCCTATGCCGAAAAAGTCACACAGGCATTGCGCAAAGCAGGCATACGGGCTGTCTCGGACTTGAGCAACAACAAAATAAACTATAAAATCCGCGAACATAGCTTGCAGAAGCTGCCTTATCAGGTGGTCGTCGGGGACAAGGAAATGGAGTCCAATCTGGTCTCCGTTCGGGCCCGCGGCAACCAGGATCTGGGGCAGCTCGATCTGGAAGCGCTTGTTGCTCGCCTGAAGACTGAAATCGAAGGGCGGCAGTAAGCTGGACAGTCAAACTGGGCGCCGGGCGTTATCCCGCGCCTTGTTTGTTTTTAGCCTGGGCGAAACCGCCAAGGTCTATTTTTGGAGAACGGCTCATCGCGACGGAAAAAAAGCAGACACGCATCAACGGTGAAATAACAGCCCCGGAAGTGCGTTTGGTCGGTGTGGATGCGGAACAGCTTGGCATCGTGAAATTGCACGAAGCCCTGCGGATGGCAGAGGAAGTGGATCTGGATCTGGTGGAGATCGCACCGACTGCCCAGCCTCCGGTGTGCCGGCTCATGGACTATGGCAAGTTCAAGTACCAGGAGAGCAAGAAGCAGCACGAAGCCAAGCTGAAGCAGAAGCAGGTGCAGATCAAGGAAGTCAAATTTCGTCCGGGCACTGACGAAGGCGATTACCAGATCAAGCTCCGTAACCTGATCAAGTTTCTGGAAGAGGGTGACAAGACCAAGATTACATTGCGTTTTCGCGGTCGGGAAATGGCTCACCAGGAAATCGGCATGGCGCAGTTGCGACGAGTCGAGGCCGATCTTGCCGAATATGCAGTCGTCGAGCAGTTTCCGAAGATGGAAGGGCGCCAGCTGGTGATGATGCTGGCACCGAAGAAGAAAGCGGCCAAGGCCTGAATTTTTGAGACCGGCGTTTCTCCGAGAACGCCAAAATAAGTGCGGTCGGGTTGGTAAAGCATTCCGAGTCTGGAATCACCTGGGCAGCATGAGATGAAAAGGAAGTTGTTATGCCTAAGATGAAAAGCAAAAGCGGCGCCGCGAAGCGGTTCCGCGCGCTGGGCGGCGGAGGCTTCAAGCGTTCGCACGCGTTCATGCGTCACATCCTCACCAAGAAGAGCACCAAGCGTAAGCGTCAGTTGCGCGGCATGGAAACAGTCAATGCCAGCAACCACAAAGCTGTTGCGCGCATGCTTCCCTACGCTTAAAGGAGAGACGATATGCCACGCGTAAAACGGGGTGTAACCGCCCGAGCCAGCCACAAGAAGATTCTCGACGCCGCCAAGGGTTATCGCGGTCGCCGCAAGAACGTCTTCCGTATTGCCAACGAAGCGGTGATGAAGGCCGGTCAGTACCAGTACCGCGACCGTCGTCAGCGCAAGCGCCAGTTCCGCGCCCTGTGGATTGCACGGATCAATGCCGCCTCGCGCGAGCATGGCCTGACCTACAGCGTGTTCATGAACGGCCTGTCGCGCGCCGCGATCGAAATCGACCGCAAGGTGTTGTCCGATATCGCGATTTTTGACAAGGAAGCCTTTGCCAAAATCGTCGATCAGGTCAAGGCGAAGCTGGCGGCGTAAGCCGTAGGAACGTCACAAAAAAGGGCCGGAAGGCCTTTTTTTGTTTGTGAAATCAAGAGGCTGACCATTCATGCGCAATCCAAACGAAATCGTCGCCGAAGCGCTTGCCGCAATCCAGGGCTGTGCCGAGTTGTCTTCGCTGGAACAGGTGAAGGCGGGGTATCTGGGCAAAAGCGGCTCGCTGACCGAGTTGCTGAAAAGCCTTGGGGCAATGCCGGCAGAGGAACGCAAGGCGGCCGGCGCGCGCATCAACGAGGCCAAGCAGGCGGTCGAAGCGGCGCTGAAAATGCGCCGCGAAGGATTGCAGCAGGCCGAGATGGAACGGCAGCTGGCCGCGGAAACCGTCGATGTCACGTTGCCGGGACGCGGCCTGGGACGCGGTGGCCTGCACCCGGTTTCGCGCACCCTGTCGCGCATCGAAAAGCTTTTTCGCTCGATCGGATTCGAAGTGGCCACCGGGCCCGAAATCGAAACCGATTTCTACAACTTCACTGCGCTCAATATTCCGCAGGACCATCCCGCGAGAGCGATGCACGATACCTTCTATCTGCAAGGCGGCGATCTGCTGCGCACGCATACCTCGCCGGTGCAAGTCCGCTACATGCAAAATCACCAGCCGCCTCTGCGCATCATCGCGCCCGGGCGGGTCTACCGCTGCGATTCGGACGTGACGCACACGCC
>JBAPWR010000428.1:0-4906 GCA_049283775.1 Thiobacillus sp. | reverse complement strand
GTAGCGACCGCCAGCGGCAGCATTGCCTCCGGCCCGGTGTCGTTCATGCGCATCTGGGACGCGATGTGCGCCACCATGCTCTCCACCGGTGCGCGGCGCGGCGCGATGATGGCGACCCTGCGCTGCGACCATCCGGACATCGAGACCTTCGTCGACGCCAAGCGCGACCCGGCGGCACTGCGGCATTTCAACCTGTCGGTGCTGGTCAGCGACGATTTCATCCGCGCAGTTGCCGACGACCAGGACTGGCCGCTGCGTTTTCCCGACCTCGGCGTGGTGCGCAGCGTCAGGGCGGGAGCGCTTTGGCAGCGCATCCTGCGTGCAGCCTACGACACCGCCGAGCCAGGCGTGCTGTTCGTCGATGCCATCAATCGCGACAACACCCTGGCCGACCGCGAGACCATCAGCGCCACCAATCCGTGCGGCGAGATTCCGCTGCCGCCCTACGGCGCCTGCGACCTCGGCTCGCTCAACCTGACTGCCTTCGTGGTGTCGGCCTTCACTGCCGCTGCCCGCGTCGACCTCGAGGCGCTGGCCGACGCGGCGCGACTGTCGGTGCGTTTTCTCGACAACGTCATCGACGTCTCGCGCTACCCCCTGCTGGCCCAGGCGCAGCAGGCCCGCAACACGCGGCGCATCGGCCTCGGCATCACCGGGCTCGCCGACACCCTGGTACTGCTGGGCCTGCGCTACGACAGCGAGGAGGCACGGACACTGGCCGCACGAATCATGCGGACCCTGCGCGATGCCGCCTACCGCGCATCGATCGAGCTCGCCGCTGAAAAGGGCGCCTTTCCCGCGTTCGAATCGGCGGCCTTTCTCGCCAGCGGTTTTGCCGCCCGATTGCCGCCTGATATTCGCGATGCCATCGCCGGGCAGGGCATCCGCAACAGTCACCTGCTGGCGATCGCCCCGACCGGCACCATCAGCCTGCTGGCCAACAATCTTTCCAGCGGCATCGAGCCGGTATTCGCGGCCGAGGCGGAACGCCGCGTGCTCGACAGCGACGGCAACTACCGTACCCACCATGTGGTCGACGCAGCCTGCCAACTCTGGCGCGAGCAGGGCGGCCGCCGCCTGCCGCCGGCCTGGGTCGAGGCGCAGCAGCTCGACCCGCTTGCCCATCTGGGGATGCAGGCTGCGCTGCAGCCTTACGTCGACAACGCCATTTCCAAGACCATCAATGTCGCCGCCGACATGCCGTTCGAACGCTTCGAGGACCTCTATCGGCGGGCGCATGCGCTCGGCCTCAAGGGCTGCACGGTGTTTCGCCCCAACCCGGTCACCGGCGCCATCCTCACCCAACCAACGGCGGCCGAGCAGGTTCACTGCTGTGGCCTCGAGCGCGAAGCGGACTGAGATCCCATATGACGAAAACTGCAAAACCCGAGGACACAGAGGTCCCCGCAAATAACGACAAGTCTGACAGGCCGCTGATCGGCCTTGCCCTGGGCAGCGGCTCGGCGCGCGGCTGGAGCCACATCGGCGTGCTGCGCACCCTCAACGAAGCCGGGATCGAGCCCGATATCGTCTGCGGCAGCTCGATCGGTGCGCTGGTCGGTGCAGCCTACGTCGACGGCGACCTCGACCGGCTGGAGGAATGGACCCGCAGCCTGACCATGCAAACGGTGGTCAGCTTCCTCGATTTTTCGCTCGGCAGCGGGCTGATCAAGGGCGAGAAGCTGATCGAGTTTTTTCGCAGTCATTTCGTCGACCGCGACATCACCGAACTACCGCTGCCATTCGGCGCGGTCGCCACCGACTTGCAGAGCGGCCGTGAAGTCTGGCTGCGCGAAGGCCCGGTCTCGGACGCAGTACGCGCCTCGATCGCATTGCCGGGATTGTTCACGCCATACCGCTATCAGGAGAAATGGCTGGTCGACGGCGGCCTGGTCAACCCGGTGCCGGTTTCCCTGTGCCGCGCGATGGGCGCCGAGTGGGTCATCGCGGTCGACACGAATTCCGACCTGATCGGCCGCCACCTCAGCCACAAGCCGCTGGCGAAGCAGAAGAAGCCCGGAAACGACGAACCCGAAACCCTGGCCGAGGTGGTCATGGCGCAGATTCACTCCGGCATCTCGCAGCTCGGGCTCAACTCCGGCAACAACAAGGACAAGCCGCCCGCGATGCTCGACGTGCTGGCGTCCAGCATCAACATCATGCAGGTCCTGATCACTCGCAGCCGCCTCGCTGGAGAGCCAGCGGACGTGCTGATCACCCCGCAACTCGGCAAGCTCGGTCTGATGGATTTTTATCGCGCCGGCGTCGCGATCGAAGCCGGTCGCAAAGCGACCGAAGCGGTCCTGCCGCAGATCAGGGCGCTGCTCGACAAAGCGTAGTCGGTGTTTGTCTGACCCGTCCAGCCAGGACGCTCTGTTGCCTGCGGTTCGATAGAACAGCGGGGCGTCAAGCAGAAACCGGTCAGTCGGCGTCAAGGGGGTGGAACCGGGCAAGGCCATGCCGATTCCCTACACCAACTCCTGCGGCGCAGGCTGCCACAACACCAGCGCACTCTGAAGCGAGCCAGCTGAACTGGAAACCGCCGGCGAGTCCGGCGGTTTTTTTATGCCCTGCGCCTGAGAGTGATCTAGCTGCTGGCGCTGCGCACTGGATCGCCAGGCATCGACGATACCGCCAGGCGCCGCATCATCGGGCGATGCTTGGACTGATGGTCGCTCATGCGATCGAGCACGCCGCTGAGGAAGCGTACGGCTTCGACGATATAGGGTCCCTTGTTGAGCATGACGCATTCCGCACGGATGCCCTTGGCGGCATCCGAGACTTCGGCCCGCGTCGGGATGCCGCGCCGCGCCATGGTGTCGAGCACCTGGGTCGCCCAGATCACCGGCACGTGCGCCGCCTCGCACAGCCAGAGGATTTCCTCCTGCACTTCCGCGAGCCGCTCGAAGCCGATTTCCACCGCCAGGTCGCCGCGCGCAACCATGATGCCGACCGGCGGCTGGCGCAGCGCTGCGAGCAGGATCGCCGGCAGATTCTCGAACGCCTGGCGGGTTTCGATCTTCAGCACCGTGCCCATCTGGCTCACGCCCATCTCGCGCAACTGCGCCTGCAGATCCAGCACATCCGCGGCGCTGCGCACGAAGGACATGCCGATGACGTCGACATGAGGGGCGAGCACGCGCAGGTTTTCGCGGTCCTGGTCGGTCAGCGCCGGGATGGCGAGATCGGTCTGCGGCAGGTTGATGCCCTTTTCCGCGCGCAGCTTGCTACCCTGCGGCGCGGCATGGGTGATTTCGATCTCCAGCCGGCGATCGCTGTTGTCGACGATGCGGCCGCCGATCTTGCCATCGTCGAACCAGATCGGCTGGCCGGGCAGGGCGGCATCGAACACTGCCTCGAGGGTGCAGGGGATAGCGGCGGGACGCAGCAGTTCGCCATGCTCATCGTATTCGGCGTGATGGCCGGTCTGGTCGGAAGGCGTCAGCATCAGCGTGTCGCCGATCCGCAGCAGCAGAGGCTGCACCACTTCCGGCAACGGGCCGGCGCTGCCCTCTGCGACGCGGGTGTCGCCGTGATAGAGGACGCACGCGGCGCCCTCGAGGATGTAGGCGTGCTGCGCGCAGCTGGCCAGCCACGACTGGCCGTAGCGCTCCTCGAGGCGCAGGTGGCGTCGGCCGCCGCGGGCGTCGTCGACGTCGAGATGGTCGCCGGCACGGGCCAGCCGCAGCAGGCCGTCATCCAGCGGCAGCACCGCCGCAACCTCGGACAGCGGCGTCTCGGGCATCGAGCTCGGCGTCAGCCATACTCGTGCCGGCTCAAGCACGCGGCCGAAGGCATCGCGCCGGGTCTTGAATTCGAGCATGCGGCCGATCGGTTCGATACGCCCGGTGCGCAGCTTGGGGCCGGCCAGATCGGCATAGACTCGGCACTTGCGTCCGGTCACCCGCTGCGCCCCGCGCAGGTTGCGGATCATCGCCAGCCAGTCCTCGGGGCGGTCGTGGGCGCAATTGATGCGCATCACGTCCATCCCGGCCGCCAGCAACTCTTCCAGCAGGTGCGGGTTGCACGAGGCGTCCGAAGGCATGGTCACCATGATGCGCGGCGCGCGCTTGCCGTCGGGCCGGCCCAGCAGGGTATCGGCGTGTGCGTTGAGGCAGCTGGTCCCCGCGCCGATCGGAATCACGCCCTCCAGCGGGTCGGCCTCGGGGGGCGTCCCGGCCAGCGCCTGCAGCGCGGTGAGCACCGCATCGAGGCTGCCCATCACATGCGCTTCCGAACGCCCCAGCCGGCTCAGCCCGAGCAGGGCGAGATCATTCTGCAGGGTACGGATGTCGCTCTGGCGCAGCGCCAGATAGTGCAGCAGGTTGCGCGCGCTGTCGCGGTACTGCGGATCGGCGCTGTCGACCTGCTGCCGATGCGTCCTCTCCAGCGCCAGCGCTTCCCGCCGCAATTCTTCAAGTGCTGGAATCAGCCGCTCGGCAATGCGCGTGGGATAGGGCTTCAAGGTGTCGGACAGAACGGAAAAGGTGGCGAAGCCTAGCAGCGAAATGTTACAGGCGTATGTAGCGCGTGCGGTTTTCCACGATCCCCCTGATTGAAGCTGGCTCTGGCGCGATCGGGGGAACCTGCGTTGCGCCGCACGGACAAATACAGGCGCTGCCTGCAACCGGCATGCAGCGTCATGACATATAGGAGACCGAGCATGAAGCAACCCAAGATTTCCTTTCGGCCAGCCCTCGCCGGCCTTTTCCTGGCATCCCTTTTCACCCTCTCGCTGCCCGCTGCGGCGCATGAATGGCCGGGCCCGGTCATGGGCTACGGCCACCCGGCTTGCCCGGGTTATGGCTCAGGCCATGGCATGGGGCCTCACGGTCATGGCGGCTATGCCTGTCCGCACGGCTACGCCAAGCCCTATCACGGCGCCGCGGTGCCCGCAGGCAGAACC
>JBAPWR010000427.1:0-1769 GCA_049283775.1 Thiobacillus sp. | reverse complement strand
GCTACCGGCTGTTCGAGTCTTTGCCCATGATGCCGCGCTTCACGATCGAGGGGGTGCGGCAAAAACTGGCAACCACCTTTCCGACCGCCACTGCCGCCGTGAAGGTACTGGAAGATCTGGGCATCGTGACGGAAGTGACCGGGCAGAAGAAGAACCGGAGCTACAGCTACCAGCCCTACATCGAGCTGCTGTCGCGGTGATTTAGGCCCGGGTCGCACCGGTCGCACCGGTCAGAAATGGCTGATCGAGGGCTCAACTCTGCCGTCCGCCAAAGTTCCGGTGGCTTCTAACGCTCAATTTTCTTTCTTAACAGCAAGAGAAGAAGAATTGCGATGTATAGCAGTAGCCAGTATGGCCATCTGGCGAAGTAAAACGCTGCCGCTTGCGCCCAGGTCGCTGGAGACAAGAGGACCGCGACCAAGGCCCCGGCAATCAGTGAGCTGACCAACGCGGCGGCGAGTGCTACGGCCAGGCGCAGTGGGCTAATCGAGGTCACTTGAACTTTTCGCTCCGGGACCTCGCCGCACAACGAGCGACGTCAACAGGATGGCGTAGAGAATCCCTCCCGCCATCAAAGCCCGATTCAGGTCGTGATTCACAAGCACCAGCCCAGCCAGCAGCGCCGCCGCAAGAAGCATCGCTTTGCCGGCTCCACTAGTAGCCGCATCGACGAATCTTCCAGGCAGCGCCTGCAAAGCCCACTGCGCCTTTTGTTTCACCATCGCCACGTAGATCGGAACACCCGCTTCATTACGATGCCCCCGGCTGCCTGGCGCCGCATCGGGGGCATGTCTCCGGGCGCGGATGGAAAAGCCGATCGAGCGCCAGACCCCCACATTCGTCGCAGAACCAGACCATCTTCCAGTTGTAGATCGCAATCACAACACAAGAGAGAAGGGCCAAGACGACCGCAAGAGCGGGAAAACCCATGGCCCACGTGAACCCGACGAAGACCAGGCTTGATGCGAGATTGAATAACGCCCAGACGCGTCGCTTTTGGCGAGCTCTTCCAAGCCGACGCAATATGATCCTTCCGAGCAGGGCGAGCCCGGCCCATACACCGAAGAACAACACGAGAATCTGTTCCGTCGAAAAAGTCCCTAGGTTCTGGTTCAACGTCGGAAACCTCGAGTTACCTTGAGCGGTACGTTGGCATGTGCTGATCCACTCGGTGCCGACAACGGGTTGCCTTGGCGGCTCCCTTCAGAAAATTGATCCGGGCCTGAAGAAGAGGATTTCAATCACGATTCCAACGGCTCCTCCAACCGCGCCAATTCCGGCCAGCACAGTAGCGATGCGGATGCGTCGAACACGTCGAATCAGCTCATGGTCGATTTCATCATGCGGTGGCGTCGACAGGACGCGACCAAACAGCTCAACGGGGGGCACCGAACGAAGATGAGCGTACCCGAGCCAAGTCGCTAGAACGTGGTCATCCGCTTTCGCTCGTTCCCATACATAGGTCCAGTCGGACGAGAGCGGAATGCACCCTGCTGCAAGAAAAGCACCAGAAATCAGCCCAAGGGCCTCATGTGCGCTAATGGTCATGCTGGGTCACTTCCTTTAGTCCATTCCCAGATGATGGCATCCCGAGCGTATCCGGTGGCGGCGGGCGAAGGGCGAGATAGCCGAAGGCAAGCCTGCATCCAGCATCAGGACTTGCTCATCGCAGGCTGCCGGTCGCCAGATAATAGGCAAACAACCATCCGGCAACGCCTAGAAACAGAGTCACCATGGCGATCCTGACTCTCACCACCGCCATTCTTGCC
>JBAPWR010000426.1:0-2139 GCA_049283775.1 Thiobacillus sp. | reverse complement strand
ACGGACGCCCTTGCCCCACAACACGACCTGAACGGTCTGGAACAGGATGGTCAGGTCGAGGAACAGGCTGTGGTTCTTGACGTAATAAAGATCGTACTGGAGTTTGTGCAGGGCATCCTCGACCGTGGCGCCGTACGGGTAGCGCACCTGCGCCCAGCCGGTGATGCCGGGTTTGACGGTGTGGCGGATGCCGTAATAGGGGATCTGCTGGGTCAGGTCCTGGACGAAGTAGGGGCGTTCGGGGCGCGGGCCGACGAAGCTCATGTCGCCGAAGAAGACGTTGAAGATCTGCGGCAGCTCGTCGATGCGGGTGCGGCGGATGAAGCGCCCCACCAGCGTCACGCGGCTGTCGTTCTGGCTCGCCCAGCGCGGCTTGCCGTCGTGTTCGGCGTCGCTGCGCATGCTGCGGAACTTGAGGATGGTGAAGGGGTGGCCGCCCTGGCCGACGCGTTCCTGGCGATACAGCACCGGTCCCCGGCTTTCCAGCTTGATCAGCAGCGCGGCCAGCGCCATCACCGGCAGCGTCATCACCAGCATCGCCGAACTGATCAGCAGGTCGAACAGGCGCTTGACCGTGTCGCGCAGCATGCCCTGGTTGAAGCCCTCGGCGAGGATCATCCAGCTGGCATTCATCGAATCGAGCTGCAGGTGGCCGTTTTCGCGTTCGAAAAAGGTCGACAGTTCGATGATGCTGATGCCGCGCAGCTTGCATTCGAGGAGCTGGTCGACCGGCATGCCGCCGCGGCGCTCGCGCACCGCCAGGATGATTTCGTTGACCTGCAGCCGGGTGGCGAGCTCCGGCAGGGTCTCGTCGGTGTCGAGAATCCTTGCATGGTCGACGAAATGATGACTGCCGCCCATCGGCAGATAGCCCATCACCTGGATGTTGCTGACCGATCCACGCTTGGACAATAAGGTTTCGACGTGGGCGGCACGGCTGCCGGTGCCGATGACGAGGACGCGGGTCTTGAGGGCGCCAATGCAGGTCCAGCGCAGGAACAGCATGCGGCTCGCCAGGATGCCGAGCAGCGCCATGCCGAAAGAAAGAATAAACGCGCCGCGGCCGACCAGCAGGGCCGGAAAGAAATAGAACACCAGGCTCATCGCCACCAGCCCGAGACCGAAGCTCAGCCCCAGCCGGTTCAGCAGCGCACGGATGCCGAGATGGCATTCCAGATCGTAGAGCCCGGCAGCGGTCATCAGGCCGAGCATGATCAGGGTGAAGGTCAGGGCCTTGGGCAGCAGCGGCTGCAATTCGGCCGAAGTGGCTCCATCGAGAAAGCGCGCGCTGACGCCGAGGTAGATCGCCCCGCCGAGGATCAGGGCCTCGATGAGGATCAGCAGCAGCAGGTTGAGGGGCACGTAGTGCCGGAAAAAACGGATCAAGGCTGTTTAGCTCAAGTTAATCGTCCAGCCACGGATCAGCATCTTCCGTGCCAGCTTTGATAACTGATGATTTTCTCAGGGCAGGGTGCGCAATTGCGCCAGCCGCAGCCGACGCGGACTGCCGTCGGCCTGGAAACGCTTCATGCTGCGCAGTTCGCTGCTCGGATAGACAGTGATCTCGACGGTGGCGCGCGGGTCCTGGATGGTGAACTGCGGGAACATGCGGCTGCCGGAGTCGGAGCTGCGCTGCACGCCGGTGCGGTAGCCGGGCGCCTGCTTCATCAGCAGGAATTCGACGTCCTTTTCCTGATCGGTGAAAAGCTGCAGGTTGATGTCCGAGTGCCGCCCGGCGGTGCCGTTGAGCACCGACCCGGTCAGGTGGGGGTCGAATTCCGCCAGCATTTCCATGTATTCGAGCGCGGTCTGCTTCATCAGCGCCTGGCGTTCCGAAATCTCGCCCGCCTGGTAGAGAGCCTGGTAGCTGCGCAGCGCCTCGTCGATTTCCTGGTTGTCGGGCAGGTTGCGGCTGTCCGGCGCACCCAGCTGGCGCGCGGCCTTGCGCTTGGCGCTGCCGTAATCAAGGCTGCCATCCTCGGCCAGCATGCGCGCTGCCGAGTGGGCGATGCGGCGGCGCATGTCCTGGCTCTTCATAGTGGCGTTCCAGACTCGATCGGGGCGGCAGGCTGTTTGATCAGGTCCTCGAAGTCAAGGAAGAAGTCATCACCACCTATCGTGGCTTCCGCGGGCAGGAAC
>JBAPWR010000425.1:0-1879 GCA_049283775.1 Thiobacillus sp. | reverse complement strand
AAGCTGCGTGAAGCTGCCAAGATCGAGTACGCAACCGGCTATGCTCCGGCAGCGGAAGCAGAGCCTGAGGCAGCGGAAGCGAAAGTTGAGGAAGAATCGGTCGATAAGACGGAAGAAACCAACGGCGAAAAGGCCGAAGAAAAACCTGCTGAATAATGATCAGATGATTCTTGTAACTGGTGGCGCCGGTTTCATCGGCGCCAACTTCGTGCTGGAATGGCTGGCGGCGAGCGACGAGCCGGTCATCAATCTCGACAAGCTGACCTACGCCGGCAACCTGGAGAATCTCCGCTCGCTGAATGGCGATGCGAGGCATGTTTTCGTCCAGGGGGATATCGGCGACCGCAGCCTGGTCGAGGGTTTGCTGGGCCGCTACGGGCCGCGCGCGGTGATCAACTTCGCCGCCGAAAGCCACGTAGACCGCTCGATCCACGGTCCCGGAGAGTTCATCCAGACCAACGTGGTCGGCACTTTCAACCTGCTCGAATCGGTGCGCGCCCACTGGTCGCAGTTGCCCGCGGAAGAACAGGCGGCGTTCCGCTTCCTGCACGTGTCGACCGACGAAGTGTACGGCTCGCTCAGCCCGGATGATCCTGCCTTCTCCGAAACCACCGCGTATGCGCCGAACAGTCCGTATTCGGCGTCGAAGGCCGCCTCCGACCATCTGGTACGGGCCTATCACCACACCTACGGGCTGCCGGTGCTGACCACCAATTGCTCGAACAACTACGGTCCGCTGCAGTTTCCCGAAAAGCTCATTCCGCTGGTGATCCACAATGCCCTGGCGGGCAAGCCGCTGCCGATCTACGGCGACGGCAGCAACATCCGCGACTGGCTCTACGTCAGCGACCATTGCAGCGCGATCAGGCGGGTGCTGGAGGCCGGACGCCTGGGTGAGACCTACAACATCGGCGGCTGCAACGAAAAGACCAATCTCCAGGTGGTGAAGACGCTCTGCAGCATTCTCGACGAACTGCATCCCGGCTCGCCGGTAACGCCGCACGCCAGCCTGATCACCTACGTCAAGGATCGGGCCGGTCACGACCAGCGCTACGCGATCGACGCCCGCAAGATCGAGCGCGAGCTCGGCTGGACGCCCAGCGAGACCTTTGAGACAGGCATCCGCAAGACGGTGGCCTGGTATCTCGACAACCAGGACTGGGTCGCCCACGTCACCAGCGGCGAATACCGCCACTGTGTGGCGAAGAATTACGCAGGCAGCGCGGCATGAGCACGCGCAAGGGCATCATCCTCGCCGGCGGTTCCGGCACCCGGCTGTATCCCATCACCCAGGCGGTCTCCAAGCAGCTGCTGCCGGTTTACGACAAGCCGATGGTGTACTACCCGTTGACCACCCTGATGCTCGCCGGGATCCGCGACATCCTGCTGATTTCCACGCCGCAGGACACGCCGCGCTTCGAACAGCTGCTCGGCGATGGGGCGCAGTGGGGACTTGATATCCAGTACGCGGTGCAAGCCGCGCCCGAGGGCCTGGCACAGGCTTTCATCATCGGCGCCGACTTCATCGGCAATGACCCCAGCGCGCTGGTGCTCGGCGACAACATCTTCTATGGACACGACCTGGCCGGCGACCTCAAGGCGGCGAGCGCCAGGACATCGGGTGCCACGGTGTTCGCCTATCCGGTTACGGACCCCGAACGCTACGGCGTGGTCGAGTTCGACGCGGCGGGCCACGCGATCAGCCTCGAGGAAAAGCCGGCAAAGCCGAAGTCGCGCTACGCCGTCACCGGCCTTTATTTCTACGACCAGCGGGTGGTCGAGGTCGCGCGCGCGTTGAAACCCTCGGCACGCGGCGAACTGGAAATCACCGACGTCAACCGCCAGTACCTGCAATGGGGCGAACTCGACGTCCAGGTGA
>JBAPWR010000424.1:0-2556 GCA_049283775.1 Thiobacillus sp. | reverse complement strand
GCAGATAGATGTTCAGGCGACGTTGAACGTCGACGAACAGCGTGCCCTTGCGTTGCTGCTGCAGCACCCCCAGCGAATCGGGCGTGCTGAGAGAGAAGTAGCCGACCTGTCCATCAAAATCCGCCTTGTACGCCTGGGCACCCCACTGCACCCAGCGGCGCAGGCCGCCCAGCGTCAGTTGCGACAGCAGGCGCTCGAGGTTTTCCAGCATCGGCCGGAGGCCGCGCGGCGCTTGCGCCAGCATGATTTCGAGCACATTGAGATAGGCACGAAACAGGCTCTCGTCGCCCAGGCGCTGCGCGGCAAGCGGGGCGGTGGCGACGATCAGCGTCAGCACCTGGCCCGAGGTCTTCGACGCCATCGCCATCAGGAAATTGACGATATCGGGCAGCACGTCCTCGCCGATGGCGCGGCTGACTTCCGGCATTTCCTGGATATAGGTGACGACAATTTCCTCGCCGCGACCCAGGGCATGAAGTGCGACCGCACCCTTCAGATAGTTGTCCAGGCCACGCGACGAGAACATCCGCGCCGCCTCGTTCCAGGAGGCGCGCAGAACATCCTGCGCGTCAGTCGGCAGGTCAGCGAGGACCTCTTGGTATTCTTCGAGATGGATGGCCATGGAAGTCGGTCCGGGAACGCGGCGCTGGCCCGGCCAGCGTCGCGTAACGGATTAGAAGTACGTGGTGACGGCGGAATCGAGTGCGTCGCGCATGTCGGGATCATCCGTGATCGGACGCACCAGTGCGACGCGACAGGCTGCCAGGGGAGCAACGCCCTTGGCGATCAGCGAGCCTGCATAAATCAGCATACGGGTCGACAAGCCTTCATCCAGGCCATGGCCCTTGAGGTTGCGCGCGCGTTCACCGATGTGGACCAGATTCTTGGCCACCTCGATCGACACCCCCGACTCGTGGGCGACGATCTCGGCCTCGACTTCATGCTCGGGGTAATTGAAGTCCAGGGCACCGAAGCGCTGCTTGGTCGACTGCTTAAGGTCCTTCATCAGCGACTGATAGCCGGGGTTGTACGAGATCACTATCTGGAAGTCGGGGTGCGCATCGATCAACTCGCCCTTTTTCTCCAGCGGCAGCACGCGACGCGCGTCGGTCAGCGGGTGGATGACCACGGTCGTATCCTGGCGTGCCTCGACCACTTCATCCAGGTAACAGATCGCGCCGTGGCGGGCAGCCACAGCCAGCGGACCATCCTGCCAGCGAGTCCCGCTGGCATCCAGGAGGAAACGGCCGACCAGATCGGACGCGGTCATGTCTTCGTTACATGCGACGGTGATCAGCGGCTTCTGCAGTTTCCACGCCATGTATTCGACGAAGCGGGTCTTGCCGCAACCGGTCGGGCCTTTCAACATCATCGGCATACGAACCGAGTAGGCAGCTTCGTACAGTTCGACTTCGTCGGCGACCGTACGATAGTAGGGTTCCTCGCGCACCATGTACTGTGCAAGGACGTCGGACACGGGCGCGGTCGATGCCGGGCGCGTCATGGCCTCCTGCTGGGACTGGGCAACACGCGCCATGGCTTCCTGGCGCGGCGAGTATGTGCGGAAAAACGGGTCATTACGCATGACGGATTACCTGCAAAGATTGAATTCAGTCCGGCCAGACACGGTCCGGAAACAGCACATTGCCGCTATCGGCAACGCCCGATGCAATCGATTTCGGCGCAGCCGGCTTGGCGGCTGCGGGTTTGGCCGCTGCAGTCTTTTTTGCAGGAGCCATGGGCGCTACTGGCTTGGCAGCTGGTTTTGCCGGGGCGGCTTTCCTCGGCGCAGCTTTCTTCGGTGCAGCAGGTGCCGCCGCGGGTTTGCGTGCGGCCGGCTTTGTCGCGGGCTGCTGCTCGGCTTTGGCCTGACGTACGCTGGCCGACAGTTTGTCTTTCAAGTTAGTCATGATGCGATCACCTCGTTAATGATGGCTTCGATCTCAGCCGCGGCCGGGGCGCCCCGGCTGCCCAACTGATAGACCGAAACGCCTTCAAGTGCTGCACTGCGATAAATGGCGCGGCGACGAATGCCGGTATCGAGCACCGGGATACCAAATTCGGCGATGGCATCGTGCATCGCCGCGGATAGCGCGCTTTTGGGTTCCAGCTGGTTCAGCACCAGGAAAGCCTTCAAGCGCTTGTTGGTCTTTCTGGCCTCGTCGATCTCGGCCGGCAGTCTGAGACTCGCCCACAGATCGATCGGCGACGGCAGCACCGGGATCAATGCCACATCACAGGCGCGCAAGGCCTGCAACGAGGAGTGACTCTCCAGCGAGGGCGGGCAGTCCAGCACCAGATGGCCATAGGCCTTGTAATTCTGGTGCAGGGTCTTGGCGTCCCACTTGCCGGGGATCTGCTTGACCGTGGCAGGAAACGGCGCATTCCCCAGGCTTGCCCATTGCCGCGACGAAGCCTGCGGATCGAGATCCAGCACCAGGGTCTCGGCGCGCCTGGCCAGACCGGCTGCCAGGTTCATCGATAGCGTGGTCTTGCCGGCTCCGCCCTTCTGGTTGATGACAGCGATGATGTGGGTCGCCATGCTCAGCCTTCCGG
>JBAPWR010000423.1:0-7447 GCA_049283775.1 Thiobacillus sp. | reverse complement strand
GCGGAAACTCGGCCCGAAACCTGGGCGGTGATGGTCGATTGCTTGACCGCTTCGACATTGGCTTCGGTCGAATAGGCGGTGTCGGCGACCTGGTACTTGACCGGAGCCGTGTCGAAGGGCAGCGCCGCCAGCGCGGGCTGGGCGAGCAGAGCGAGACAGGCCAGCAGACGGACGGGGTTCGGCACAGACAGCACCTCCTGAAAATGGTCCATTAGAATATTCTAATTTATTATTAAATTCAAGTGCTTGCAAATGCCAAGTATGCACCAAGCGAAGGCCGCACGATGTGTCGGCTCCAGCCTGGCACCTGCACTCGCAGGGACAACCGACAGCAAATCATCGATCGCCCAATCGAAAAGAGCCCGGCGCGTCTCCGCTGCCGGGCTCAATTCTCATGGCATATCGCTATTACTTGGCGAAACCACAGAAGACATCGCGCATCATCCCGAGCAGTTTCAGGGTGCGCATGTCGCCAACCCGGTAATACACGCGGTTGGCATCCTTGCGGGTGCGCAGCACGCCCTTGTCGCGCAGGATGGCCAGATGCTGGGAGATGTTGCTTTGCGAGGTGCCAACGCTGTCGACGATGTCCTGGACGCTGACTTCCTTGTCGCCGAGGACGCACAGGATTTTCAGTCGCAGGGGGTGGGACATCGCCTTCATGGCACGCGAAGCCTGTTCGATGTGCTCATCCTTATCCAACAGGTTCACGTCGTCCCATTCAGCCACCATAATGAATAACCTCTGTCATGATTTCGTACTAGTCTGGAGTGCCACTGGCGAGAGGGAATATGCAGCCGAACAGGCATATTTCACCAGCGCAACCAGTCTTTAAATGTAGATTAGCAATCTTGCATATATTAAAATAATCCCACTCAAAACGCGCCCATTATTTAAATAAAATTTTTCATGAAGACCCAGCCGGTTCTCCTCCTCATCCTCGATGGTTTTGGCTACCGTGCCGAAAGCGCCGACAACGCCATAGCCCAGGCCAGGAAACCGAACTGGGACAAGTACTGGAACGAGCACCCGCATACCCTGATTCACGCGTCCGAGTCCGATGTCGGGCTGCCAACCGGGCAAATGGGCAACTCCGAGGTGGGGCACCTGAATATCGGTGCGGGTCGAGTCGTGTATCAGGAGTTCACGCGGATCGATCGGGCGATCGAGTCGGGGTACTTTTTCAGCAACCCTGCGCTCTTGAAGGCTGTGCATCTGGCTCGCGACAACGACAAGACCCTGCATGTCCTGGGTTTGTTGTCAGACGGTGGGGTGCACAGCCACGAGAACCATTTTCACGCGATGCTCGAACTGGCCGCGCGCGAAGGCCTGAAGAAAGTGTGCCTGCACGTATTCCTGGATGGTCGAGATACGCCGCCGAAGAGCGCCGAAGTCTATCTGCGCCGGCTCGACGAGAAAATTCACCATTTCGGCGTCGGCCATATCGCCTCGATGATCGGGCGTTATTACGCGATGGACCGTGATCGCCGCTGGCAGCGGGTCAAGGCGGCCTACGATCTTCTGACCCAGGGACGAACCGAATACTGGGCCGACAACGCGGTGCTGGGTCTTGAAGCCGCTTATGGGCGGGGCGAAACGGATGAGTTCGTCAAGGCCACCGCCATATTGCCGCCCGACGGCAAGCCGGTGAAGATGGAAGACGGAGATGCAGTGGTGTTTCTGAACTTCCGCTCCGACCGGGCACGGCAGCTCTCCCGCCCCTTCATAGAATCGGATTTCAGCGAGTTCGAGCGCGAAGTCACCCCGCGCCTGTCGGTGTACTGCACGCTTACCGGCTACAGCGATGATTTCGATGTTTCGGTCGCATTTCCTCCGGAACGCATCCGCAACGGTCTGGGCGAATACATCGCCAATCTCGGCCTGCGTCAGTTGCGCATTGCCGAGACCGAGAAATACCCGCACGTCACTTTCTTCTTCAATGGCGGCGAGGAAGTATCCTTTCCTGGCGAAGACCGCATCCTGATCCCGTCGCCTGATGTCGCGACCTACGACCTCAAGCCGGAAATGAGCGCATACGAGGTTACAGCCAAACTGGTGGAGGCGATCGAGTCGCGCCAATACGACGCCATCATCTGCAACTACGCCAATCCGGACATGGTGGGCCATACGGGCGACCTGCAGGCGGCGATCAAGGCGATCGAGACGGTGGACGATTGCCTCGGCCGCGTAGTCGAGGCCCAGTTGCAACGCGGCGGCGAGGTGCTGGTTACCGCGGATCACGGCAACGCCGAATTCATGCGCGATCCGCAAACCGGGCAGGCGCACACGGCGCATACCCTCAATCTCGTGCCGCTCGTCTATATCGGACGGCGTCATGCGACGCTGGCCGAGACCGGCGCACTCGAAGACATCAGCCCGACCCTGCTGAAAATGATGGGGCTGCCGCAACCCCAGGAAATGACGGGCGAAGCCCTGATCAATTTCGAGTAACAAAGACGGGTGCGCTTCTCTTTACTCATTCTGCTGGCTTTGCTGTGGCCTCAGGTCGCTGGCGCAAATGAGGTCGAAAGCAAGAAATCCGAACTTGATGCCCTGAAGCAGCGTCTGCAGTCATTGCAGCGCGAATTTCGCGCTGCCGAAGAGCATCGGACCGAGGCGGCAGACGAGTTGAGGCAGTCCGAGCGCAGCATCAGCGAGGCTATGCGCCAGCTGCGCGAGTTGGAGCAAGAACAGCGCCGAGCCAACGCCGAGTTGACAGCGCTGCAGGAGGCATCGGCGGCGACCGAAAAGCGCATCGAGCAGCAGCAGGCAAGTCTGAGCGAGGCGATACGGGCTTCGCATCAGCGCGGCCAGAGCGATGCGCTGAAGCTGATGTTGAGTGGACGGGACCCCAACCAGACTGCGCGCGATCTGCGCTATCTTGCCAGCCTGTCGCGGGCCCAGCTGGAACTGATCGAATCCCTGAAAACAGACCTTGCCAAGCTCGAACAGCTGAAGACCGAGGCTTCCAACAAGTCGGCAGTCCTGGCCGAACTGCGCGAAGCTCGTCTCAAGGAGCAAAAGAAGCTCCAGTCCGAGAGGACTGAACGCGAAAAACTTTTGACCAAGCTGTCCGCCCAGATCAAGAAGCAGCGCAGTGAAATCGCAACGCTTAAGCGCGACGAACAGCGCATGACTCAGCTGGTCGAACGCCTGAGCCGACTCGTCGCGGAGAAAGCGGCACGCGAAAAGGCTGCACGTGAAAAGGCGGCGAAATCCGCAAAAGCGCCGGCAAAGTCCGCCACCCGAAGCCCTCTTGGAGTTAATACCCGTACCCCGGAACCTTTCCAGACTGACAAACCGTTTTCACGCCTGAAGGGCTCACTCAGTCTGCCGGTCAAGGGGGAACTCATGAACCGTTATGGCGCTCCGAGGGAGGAAGGCGGAGTCAGCTGGAAAGGCCTTTTCATTCGCGCTGCCGAGGGCTCTGTCGTCAAGGCGATCGCGGCGGGGCAGGTGGTGTTTTCTGAGTGGCTGCGCGGGTTTGGCAACCTCATCATCGTCGATCACGGCGAGGGGTATATGAGCCTATACAGTAATAATGAAAGTCTGTATAAGCAGGTTGGAGACCCCGTCCAGCCTGGCGATGCGATTGCCAGCGTTGGCAATAGCGGGGGCCAGTCCGACAGCGGGCTCTATTTTGAAATGCGGCATCAGAGCCGCCCAATCAATCCCATGCATTGGGTCAAGTGATATGACACACAAGGCGAAGTACATTCTGGTTGGATTGGCCGGCCTGCTGGCTGGCGCGGCGCTGACCGTCAATCTCTCTGCAGTGGCGAACAAGGATGCGGAAGTCCCGCTTCCGGTCGAGGAGTTGCGGGCATTCACCGATGTTTTTGCCCGGATCAAAAGCGATTACGTCGAGGATGTCGACGACAAAAAGCTCATCACCGAGGCCATCAACGGCATGCTCACCGGGCTCGATCCGCATTCGTCCTATCTCGATCCGGATGCCTTCAAGGATCTGCAAGTCGGCACCCAGGGGGAATTTGGCGGACTCGGTATCGAGGTCGGCATGGAAGACGGCTTCGTCAAGGTTGTGGCGCCGATCGAGGATACCCCGGCATTCCGCGCCGGAGTGAAGTCGGGCGACCTGATCGTCAAGCTGGATGACACGCCGGTCAAGGGGATGACGCTCAATGATGCGGTCAAGCGGATGCGCGGCAAACCGGGTTCGACCATCAAGCTGACTATTTCCCGCAAAGGCGTGGACAAGCCGGTGGTGCTGACGCTCACGCGTGCGGTGATCAAGATTCGCAGCGTCAAATACAAGTTGATTGACCCTGGCTATGGTTACGTGCGCATCACCCAGTTCCAGGAGCACACTGGCGAGCTGCTGACCGAGGCGCTGCAAAAGCTTTACAAGGAAAACAAGGAGCCGCTGAAAGGCCTGATTCTTGACCTGCGCAACGACCCCGGCGGCCTGCTCAACAGCGCGGTGGCCGTCACTGCAGCCTTCGTCAAGCCGGACAGTCTGGTGGTCTACACAGAAGGGCGGACCGAGGACGCGAAAATGCGCCTCACGGCAAGTCGCGAGAACTACCTGCGCGGCATCCAGCCTGATTTTCTGAAAAATCTGCCGGACGGCGTGAAGAGTGTGCCGATGGTCGTGCTGGTGAACGGCGGGTCCGCCTCGGCGTCCGAGATCGTGGCCGGCGCCCTGCAGGATCACAAGCGCGCCGTGATCATGGGCACGCAGACTTTTGGCAAGGGCTCGGTACAGACCATTTTGCCAATCGGCAACGGCACTGCCATCAAACTCACCACGGCCCGTTATTTCACGCCTAACGGACGCTCGATCCAGGCCAAGGGCATCGAACCCGACATCGTGGTCGAGGATCCGGCTGTGCCTGCCGACGAGGATTTCAGCGTTCGCGAGGCGGATCTCGAGCGGCATCTGTCCAACGGCAAAGATCCCGATGCGGAACCGGTTTCGAACCCCAGCGATGTCATCAAGCAGGTGCCCGGCGACAAATCGAAATCCGACAAGGACAAGAAGCCCGTTGCACTGGAACCCGGCGAGGTCGTGTCGAAGAATGATTTCCAGGTCAGCCAGGCGCTGAACCTGCTCAAGGGCCTGCAGATCATCCAGGGACGATAGCCGAGCGGCGCCAGCCGCAAGCACGCTGTTGCGGCTGCGCAGTGGAAGCTATACTGAGCGCATCGAAGTGAGGGTTTCGTGCCATGCGTCCTTGCGATCTCGAAAAAATTCGTGAAATCGTCTTTCATGCCACCCCGCCAGGGCAGGTGCAGCGTGCCGTCGTTCTTCTCGAAGGGCTGGAAGGGCTGGTGATTTCTCATGGGCCCCAAGGCGATCGCATTTTCGTGCGCTACAACATTTGCGAGTACACCCTGGAAGGACTCGAGACGGCATTGAGCAGCCAGGGATTCCATCTCGACAACAGTATCCTGAGCAAGATCAGGCGCTCGCTCGCCTATTTTTGCGAGAGTGTGCAGCGCAGCAATGTCGCCGCCAACGAACCCGATATCAAGTCGCAGCAGGCTTTCATGAAGGTGTATGAAAAGCACCTTCACGGCGACCGCGACGAGACGCCGGAAGAGTGGCGCACCTACAAATAGTGCTGCGCCTGCAGTGCTGATCGGGTCCCATGCTTAGTGACGCCCAACTGCTGCGATACAGCCGGCATATCCTGCTGCCGGAAGTTGGCGTGGAAGGCCAGGAGCGGATCGGCGCTGCCGCGGTTCTGGTGCTTGGGGCGGGCGGACTGGGGTGTCCGGTTGCCCTATATCTGGGGGCGTCTGGTGTGGGCAGACTCCGCATCGCAGATGGCGATATCGTCGATCTGACCAATCTCCAGCGCCAGATCGGGCACGATACCTCGGGCATCGGTGAAAACAAGGCGCAGTCCCTCAAGCGCAGGATACAAGCGATCAATCCGGAGATCGAAGTCGAGGCGTTGGCCGAGGCGCTGGCAGGGACCGCCTTGACCGAGGCTGTCGAGCAGGCCGACCTGGTGATCGATGCTTCCGACAATTTTGTTACCCGTCATGCTGTCAATCGCGCCTGTGTCGCGTTGAACAAGCCCCTGGTGTCCGGCTCGGCGATTGGATTCTCGGGCCAGTTGGCGGTATTCGACCCGCGGCGCGAGAATAGTCCCTGCTATCACTGCCTGTTTCCCGATGATGTCAGCGAGCCGCCGTTGCGTTGCGCGGATGCCGGCGTGTTTTCTCCCTTGGTCGGGGTGATCGGTGCGATGCAGGCCCTGGAAGCGCTCAAATACCTGGCGCGGGTGGGGGAAACCCTGGTGGGAAAACTACTGCTTTGGGATGGTCTACGTGCCGAGGGCCGCACCCTGCGGGTTCCGCGTGACCCCGGTTGCGCGGTGTGCGGCAGGCGTAGCTAGGCGGGCAGCGCTTCCAGTAGTCGCGCCAGAACGGTTTCGGCATCGGCACCAGGCTGGCGGGCGAATCCGCTCTTGGCAAACTGATGCCAGCGACCGACGGCGAAACACATCAGCAGATTGGCAAGCTGGGCGCTCAAGTCAGGCTGCTTGTCTGTGGCAAAGCGCAGGCACTGGCGCAGCTGGGCTTCGATGCGGTCATGCAGCTGGTTGATGCGTTTCTGCAGACGTTCGTTTTCATTGACCAGCGCCTCCCCGATCAGGACGCGGGTCATTCCCGGGTTTTTGGCTGAAAAATTCAGCAGCATCAGCACAATCGCTTCAGCCTGTGCAACCGGCGAGGGCGTATCCGCGGTGATTCGTGCGATGAGGCCGAACAGGGTCTGTTCGATGAACTCGATCAGCCCCTCGTACATTTGCGCCTTGCTGGAGAAATGGCGGTACAAGGCAGCTTCCGAAACGCCAATCCGCGCCGCGAGCGAGGCGGTAGTGATCTTTTCGGGTTGAGGTTCCTGCAGCATGGACGCCAGCGTCTGCAGGATCTGCAGACGGCGTTCCCCCGGTTTTCTGGCTTCTCCTTCCATTGCGGCCTTCCTTCTTATTGGTTTTGATATTTTTCTACTGGTGGGTCTGCACGGACTTGAACCGTGGACCAAGGGATTATGAGTCCCCTGCTCTAACCAACTGAGCTACAGACCCGTAATCAATGAATGCGGGGACGCCCCGCATTCGCGTGTGCAAGTTCCCTATTCGCCACTGCCGACGAAACTTTTCAGCTTTTCCGAGCGGGTCGGGTGGCGCAGCTTGCGCAACGCCTTGGCTTCGATCTGGCGGATGCGCTCGCGGGTGACGTCGAACTGCTTGCCGACTTCTTCGAGGGTGTGATCGGTGTTCATCTCGATACCGAAGCGCATGCGCAGCACTTTGGCTTCACGCGAAGTGAGGCTGTCCAGCACGTCGCGGGTGGCGTCGCGCAGGTTGGCATAGATCGCGGAATCGTCTGGCGACAGCGTGCTGGCGTCCTCGATGAAGTCGCCCAGATGGGAATCCTCGTCGTCTCCGATCGGCGTTTCCATGGAAAT
>JBAPWR010000422.1:0-4416 GCA_049283775.1 Thiobacillus sp. | reverse complement strand
GTTCTGACCCCTTTCGTGGGCGCGCTGCTGGTTGCGCTGGCGTCCCGCTTCGGGCGCTCGCATTCGGCCTGGGCGGCGGGTGCGGTCACGCTGGCTGCCATCCTGTGGCTGGCGCCGTCCGTCCATCTGCCCTTCGACGGTCTGACGCTGATCCAGCAGCAGGACTGGATGCCCGCGCTGGGCCTCAACCTATACTTCCGCCTCGACGGCCTGGCGCTGCTGTTCGCCGGGCTGATCCTCGGCATCGGCCTGCTGATCGTGCTCTATGCCCGCTACTACCTGTCGGAGCGCGACAGCATGGGGCGCTTCTATTCCTACATGATGCTGTTCATGGGCTCGATGCTCGGCATCGTGCTGTCGGAAAACCTGATCCAGCTGCTGATCTTCTGGGAGCTGACCAGCCTGTCGTCCTTCCTGCTGATCAGCTACTGGCAGCACCGCGAGGAAGCGCGCCAGGGCGCGCGCATGGCGCTGGCGGTGACCGGCATGGGCGGCTTCGCGATGCTCGGCGGCTTCCTGCTGCTCGGCCATATCGTCGGCAGCTACGAGCTGTCCGTGGTGCTGGCCTCGGGCGACCTGATCCGCGCGCATCCGCTCTACCTGCCGACGCTGGTGCTGGTGCTGCTCGGCGTGTTCACCAAGTCGGCGCAATTCCCCTTCCATTTCTGGCTGCCGCATGCGATGGCGGCACCGACGCCGGTGTCGGCCTACCTGCATTCGGCGACCATGGTGAAGGCCGGCGTGTTCCTGCTGGCACGGCTGTATCCCGCGCTGTCCGGCACCCCGGAATGGTTCTGGCTGGTTTCCGGCGCGGGTCTGGCGACGCTGCTGCTCGGCGCCTACACCGCGCTGTTCAAGCACGACCTCAAGGGTCTGCTGGCCTATTCGACCATCAGCCACCTCGGCCTGATCACGCTGCTGTTCGGCCTGTCGACACCGCTCGCCGCGGTGGCCGGCGTGTTCCACATCATCAACCACGCCACCTTCAAGGCCTCGCTGTTCATGGCTGCCGGCATCATCGACCACGAGGCCGGCACCCGCGACATGCGCCGCCTCAACGGCCTGTGGAAATACATGCCCTATACCGCGACGCTGGCGATGGTGGCCGCGGCAGCGATGGCCGGCGTGCCGCTGATGAACGGCTTTCTCTCCAAGGAAATGTTCTTCGCCGAGCTGGTGCACGTTTCCGGGGGCCATATCGGCGGCTGGCTGCTGCCCACCCTGGCGACGCTGGCCGGCGCCTTCGCGGTGGCCTACTCGATCCGCTTCATCCACGATGTGTTCTTCAACGGCGAGCCGGTCGATCTGCCGCACACGCCGCACGAGCCGCCGCGCTGGATGAAGGTGCCGGTGGAGATCCTGGTGGTGCTGTGCCTGGTGGTCGGCATCGCCCCCGCGCTCACCGTCGCGCCGCTGCTGGCGGTAGCGGCGCAAGGCATGCTGCAGACGGCACTGCCCGAGTACAGCCTGGCCATTTGGCACGGCTTCAATCAGGCGCTGTTGCTGAGCGGGCTGGCGACGCTCGGCGGCCTGACGATCTATCTGTTGCGGCGTCCGCTGTTCGGCTGGCATGAGCGCCATATCGACAAGATCGACGCGCGTATCCCCTACAACACGCTGCTGGATGGGCTCACCGGCCTGTCGCGCAGCGTCACCCGGCTGATCGACAACGGCTCGCTGCAGCGCCAGGTGTTCCTGCTGCTGGCCGCCGCGCTGATACTGGGCGTCGTGCCCTGGCTGGTGGGCGACACGCCGCTCACTGGCACGCGCGACGGCCTGCCGCTCGACTTCGTCAGCCTGACCGCCGCCGGCGCGCTGATCGTCGCGACGTTCGCCACGGTCTGGCTGCACCGGCAGCGCTTCGTCGCGCTGATCACCATCGGCGTGGTCGGACTGGTGGTGTCGCTGGCCTTCGTCAAGTTTTCCGCGCCCGACCTCGCCCTGACCCAGCTCTCGGTCGAGATCGTCACCATCGTCCTGCTGCTGCTGGCGCTTTTCTTCCTGCCGCAGCATGCCGAGCGCGAACGCGACGGGGCGCGCGTCTGGCGCGACGCCGTGATCGCCCTGCTGGCCGGCAGCGGCACTGCAGCGCTGGCGTGGGCGGTCATGACCCGCCCCTACGAAACCATCGCCGGCTATTTCCTCGAGAACAGCGTGCCGGGCGGCGGCGGCAGCAACGTCGTCAACGTCATCCTGGTCGACTTCCGCGGCTACGACACGCTCGGCGAGATCACCGTACTGGCGCTGGCCGGACTCGGCATCGTGGCGATGCTGCAGGGCCTGCAGCTGTCTGCACCGAGTCGCGACGACGCCGGCCGCAGCTGGGACGCCGATGCCCACCCGGCGATCATGGCCACCCTGACCCGTATCCTGCTGCCGCTGGCGCTGCTGGTCGCGGTCTTCATCCTGCTGCGTGGCCACAACCAGCCCGGCGGCGGCTTCATCGCCGGACTGGTGACGGCGGTGGCGCTGATCGTGCAGTACCTCGCCAATGGCGCCGTGTGGACCAATCAACGCATGGGAGCTTCGCCTCCCTCTCCCCGCCCTCTCCCGCAAGCGGACGTTGAGACCACACCGATGGCTTCGCCCCCTCTCCCCAACCCTCTCCCGCAAGCGGGAGAGGGGGCGAACGCTGGGCCCACACCGATTTACGACAGCCATCCTCTGATTGCCTGGGGGCTGGGCATCGCTGCCTTCACCGGTCTCGCCAGCTGGCTGTTCGGCTATCCCTATCTGACTTCGACCCATGGCCATCTGCACTGGCCGCTGGTCGGCGAGTTCGAGCTGGCCTCGGCGATGGCCTTCGACCTCGGCGTGTTCCTGGTCGTGGTCGGCGCCACGCTGATGATTCTCACCCGGCTCGGCGGCCTGCATGACGCGCCGGACCACAGGAAGGGCAGGCACTGATGGAAGCGCTGATCGCAGTAGTCATCGGCGTGCTCACCGCGGGCGGGGTATTCCTCGCCCTGCGCGGCCAGACCTTTCCGGTGGTGCTGGGCCTGACCCTGATGTCCTACGCCGTCAACCTGTTCCTCTTCATCATGGGCCGGCTCGCCATCGGCGTTCCGCCGGTGATCAGCGCTGCCGCCGAGGCCTATACCGACCCGCTGCCGCAGGCACTGGTACTGACCGCGATCGTCATCAGCTTCGGCATGACCGCCTTCGTCATCGTGCTGGCGCTTAAGGCGCGCGGCGAGCTCGGCAACGACCATGTCGACGGCCTGCATCACGAGGAGGACCGGAACCGGTGAGCGGCTTCATGCACCTGCCGATCCTGCCGGTGGTGCTGCCGCTGTTCGCCGGCATCCTGCTGCTGGCAC
The DNA here is from genome assembly GCA_049283775.1 of Thiobacillus sp. GTDB lineage: Bacteria > Pseudomonadota > Gammaproteobacteria > Burkholderiales > Thiobacillaceae > Thiobacillus. Next base: position 1,096 of record JBAPWR010000422.1, on the reverse strand, counting down.
TGCGCAACCGGAGTCTGGGCCTGCAACGCGGCGTCAGCCTGCTGGCCACGCTGGCACTGGTTCCGCTGGCCCTGAGCTTCATCGGGACGGCGAGCGACGGCAGCCATCTGGTCTACAAGCTCGGCAACTGGATCGCGCCTTACGGAATTGTTCTGGTGGCCGACCGGCTGGCGGCATGGATGCTGCTGACCACCGCGCTGCTGGCGGTGTTCGCGCTTTTCTATGCGACAAGAGGTACTGACGGCAACGGCCGCCACTTCCACGTGCTGTTCCAGCTGCAGCTGTTCGGGCTGAACGGCGCCTTCCTCACCGGCGACCTGTTCAACCTGTTCGTTTTCTTCGAGATCCTGCTGCTCGCCTCCTACGGCCTGCTGCTGCACGGCGGCGGCCGCCTGCGGGTCAAGGCGGGGCTGCATTTCGTCGTCATCAATCTGGTCGGCTCGACGCTGTTCCTGTTCGCCGTCGGCACGCTGTACGGCGTCACCGGCACCCTCAACATGGCGGACCTGGCGGTCAAGCTCGCGGCCACGCCGGCGGAACACGCCGCGCTGGTGCAGTCGGCCGCGCTGCTGCTGTTCGGCGTGTTCGCGCTGAAGGCCGCCCTGCTGCCGCTCTACCTGTGGCTGCCTGCTGCCTATGCCCACACCAGCGCGCCAGTGGCGGCGCTGTTCGCCATCATGACCAAGGTCGGCGCCTACAGCATCCTGCGCGTCTACAGCCTGATCGCCGGTGACAGCGCCGGCCCGTTAACCCAGCTGCTCGACGCCTGGCTGGCACCCCTGGCGCTCGCCACCCTGGTGCTGGGCATGCTCGGCGTGATCGCCAGCACCGGACTGCGGCAGCAGGCGGCCTATCTGGTGGTCGTCTCGATCGGCAGCCTGCTGCTGGCGTTCGGCCTCGGCAGCAGCGAGGCAATCGCCGCCGGCCTGTATTACCTGCCGCACACCACCTTCGCCAGCGCCGCGCTGTTCCTGCTGGCCGATTCCATCAGCCGCGCACGCGGCGAACTCGCCGACCGTTTCGAGTCGGGCCCCGCCATGCCCGGCGCGCGCGTGATGGGCGGACTGTTCTTCGTCGTCGCCGTCGCCCTCGCCGG
>JBAPWR010000421.1:0-1559 GCA_049283775.1 Thiobacillus sp. | reverse complement strand
TTGATTGACCGCGAGGCGCTGGCACGACAGAGCGGCGAACTCGGCAAGAAGATGCTGGAACTGGAGCAGCGTGCGTTCCAGGAAGCCGGGCAGCCATTCAATCTCGGCTCGCCCAAGCAGATCGGCGAAATCCTGTTTCAGCAGAAGGGCCTGCCGGTGATCAAGAAGACCCCCGGCGGTGCGCCTTCGACCGACGAGGAAACGCTCGAGCAGCTGGCGCTCGACCATCCCATCGCGCGCGCCATTCTCGACTACCGCGGCGTGGCCAAGCTGAAATCGACCTACACCGACAAGCTGCCGCAGATGATCGACCCCGCCACCGGTCGTGTGCACACCAGCTATTCGCAGGCCACGGCTGTGACCGGGCGGCTGGCGAGCAGCGAGCCGAACCTGCAGAACATCCCGGCACGCACCGCCGAGGGACGGCGCATCCGCGAGGCTTTCATCGCGCCGCCCGGACACCTGCTGATTTCCGCCGACTATTCGCAGATCGAGCTGCGCATCATGGCGCACCTGTCCGACGACGCCGGCCTTTTGAAGGCATTCGCCGAGGACCGCGACATCCATACTGCCACCGCAGCCGAGGTGTTCGGTGTGCCGCTCGATGCGGTCGACGCGGAACAGCGGCGCATGGCCAAGGTGATCAACTTCGGCCTGATCTACGGCATGTCGGCGTTCGGCCTGGCGAGTCAGCTCAACCTCGAACGCAGCGCCGCGCAGGCCTACATCGACCGCTACTTCGCGCGCTATCCCGGTGTTGCCGATTACATGCAGCGCACCCGCGAAACCGCGCGCCAGCAGGGCTACGTCGAGACCGTCTTCGGCCGCCGCCTGTATCTGCCCGAGATCAACTCGAAGAACCCGCAGCGCCGTCAGGGCGCCGAGCGCGCCGCGATCAACGCGCCGATGCAGGGCACCGCTGCCGACCTGATCAAGCTGGCCATGATCGCGGTACAGGAGCGGCTCGATTCAGCAAAGCTGAAAAGCCGCCTGATCCTGCAGGTGCACGACGAACTGATCCTGGAAGTGCCGGAGAAGGAAAGCGCGCACATCCGCGCCGAACTGCCCGAACTGATGTGCAACGTCGCAGAGCTCAAGGTGCCGCTGCGGGTCGGTGTCGGCTCCGGCGGCAACTGGGAAGCCGCGCACTGAGCGCAGCAGGCACCATCCTGGAAACCGCAGTTGACCGCTCTATACCCTTGCGGACATCGCATGAACACTGAATTTCCCACCTTGGTTGGCCTTCACCTGTTGGGTGAGACCGCTACGCACGCGCTGGCACGCCTGCTCACGCGCCTGCCTTTGGCGCGCCTCCTTGCAGGCCCCGGCCTGCGGCGTCGTTGCTTCGCGGCAGACACCCGATCAGACGCACCATCGAGCGCGTCCAACTGCGGTTTCCAGGATCACTTTTTCAGGCTGTCGCGAATCTCCCGCAGCAGCACGATGTCTTCCGGAGTGGGGGCGGGCGCAGCCGGCGCGGCGGGCGGCTCCTGCTTGAGCCGGTTGAGCTGCTTGACGATCATGAAGACGATGAACGCCAGGATGATGAAGTTCAGCAG